>CADBTC010000349.1 GCA_902797445.1 uncultured Eubacteriales bacterium
ATTACTTCAGCAACGCAGGTTAAAAATCCTTTTGGTAACACTTTTGTAATAAATTATTCAAGATTTAGCAATAAGCGATTGCCCTGATTTTTCTGTAAAGGAGGCATCCGCCGCAGCGGCGAAAAATTCCGAAGCAGCCGCATGGCGGAGTCAAAGACGAAAAAAAAACATTGGCCGGAGAAAGCAAATCCATTGACGGCGTTTTGAATCTATGCTATGATTCGTCCAATTTCATCGCCACGACGATGAGGGAAAGATTCTGCCCCTGAATGGTTTCAGAGAGTCGGCGGCTGCTGCGAGCCGATCCGGAAGGGGGCGGGAGCTGGTTCCTGAGTCTGCGCTGTGAACGCCGAAAGGTCAGTAATGGCGCACGGTCGCCCCGATATCGGCTGAGGACTTGATGGAGTCCAAGAAAGATGGCGCCCGCTCCCCCTGCGGAGCAGGAGCGCAACGTGGGTGGTACCGCGGAAAGTGTTTTCTTTTCGTCCCTGAATCCGAAAGGATTCGGGGATTTATTTATTTCAGGAGGGATCACATATGGAACGGATTTATCTTGCGGACAGAACACTGAAGCAGGCTGGAAAGCAGATGAGCCTGAGCTTTCGCGAAAAAATTGAGCTGAGCCGCCTGCTGGACCGGCTGGAGCCGGATGTGATCGAACTTCCGGCGATCGAAAGCAGGAAAGCGGACAGCCTGCTCATCAAAAGCATCGCTTCCGCGGTGACCCACGCGGCGATCGCTGTACCGGTCAGGCTGACCGCGCAGAGCGTAGCGGACACCTGGGCCGCCCTGAAAGAAGCGAAGCATCCCCGCCTGCAGATTGCCGTCCCCGTCTCCTCCGTTCAGATGGAGTACCTGAGCCATATGAAGCCGGCCGCGCTGGCCGCCCTGGTTTCGGAAACCATCCGGGAATGCCTCCGTTATACAGAAGAGGTGGAGCTCATCGCTGAGGACGCCTTCCGGGGCGAGGAAAGCTTCATGCTTTCCCTGATTCAGGACGCCATGGACGCGGGTGTACGGGTCATCACCTTCCAGGAAGCCGCAGGGAACATGCTGCCGGAGGAAATGCGCGATGCATTGTCCGGCATCATCGGAAAGCTGGAGCGTACAGAACACGTGCGCTTCGGCATTGACTGCTCCGACGCCATGCACCTGGCGGACGCCTGCGCTGTCCAGTCCGTGCTCAGCGGTGTTCGGGAGCTGAAAACCGCCGCCTTCCCGCTTGGCTGCGCCAGCCTGCCCCATGTGGTCAGCATTCTGGCCTCCAAAGGGGAAAAGCTGGGCGGCTTCTGTCAGGTGCGCCGGGAGGAACTCCGGCGGGTCACCGGGCTGATCGCCAGCCTCTGCCGGGCCGGAAGCGGCATGATGAGCGTCGAAGCCGGCACGGCTCCCGCAGGGGCCGATATCGGTCTGACCGCCCATGACAGCCGGGAAAGCATCCTTCATGCCATGGATCAGCTCGGGTATATTCTCTCCTCCGAGGATCAGGAGAAGGTCTATCAGGCCTTCCTCTCCGTGGCGGAAAAGAAGGGGACGGTCTCCCTGAAGGAGCTGGACGCCCTGATCGCCGCGGAAGCCATGCAGGTGCCTCCCGCCTATACCGTCACCCAGTATGTCGTCAACTCCGGAAACGGCATTGGCGCCTTCGCCCATATGAAGCTGGATAAGCGCGGAGAAACCCTGGAAGGCCTGGCTGGAGGCGACGGCGTCATTGACGCTGCCTTCCTGGCGCTGGAGCAGGCCATCGGCCGCCATTTTGAACTTGATAATTTTCAGGTGCAGGCCATCACGGAGGGACAAAAATCGATGGGCGAAACGGTGGTCCATCTGCGCAGCGAAGGCAAGCTGTACGCGGGACGCGGCATCTCCACGGATATCGTGGGCGCCAGCATCATGGCCTATGTCAACGCGCTGAACAAGATCGTCTTTGAGGAGGAGGAAGCATGAATCTTTCGTTTTCAACCCGTGGCTGGAACGATCTTCCCTGGGAGGATCAGGTCCGGGACGCGGAGGAGAACCGTTTTCAGGGAATCGAAGTCTACAATCTGACCCGCTTCCCCGCCCTGACGGATCGGGGCGGCCCCTTTCATCCCTACCGCCAGAACGAGACCCTCCGGGGGCTGAAGGAACACGGGCTTGTGATCTCCAACCTGGATACCTCCATCGATCTGAGTCAGGAGGACGTGGATCCCGCGGAATTCGCCTTCCTTTTTTCCTCTGCCGCCGCCCTGCGGGCTCCTTCCGTATCCGTCTGCGCCCTGACGGATGATGAGGATCAGGTTTGCCGGAACATCGATGCGCTGCTGAAGCCGGCGGCGGATGCGGGGATTTCCCTGCTGATCAAGACCACCGGTATCTACGCGAATACGGCCCGGCTCCGGGACCTGCTGGACCGCTATGCCCGGGATGAGCTGGGCGCCCTGTGGGACATGCATCACCCTTTCCGGGATTTTGCCGAAAAGCCGGATACCACCATCCGCAATCTGGGGGCTTACGTACGCCACGTGCATCTGCGGGATTCGGATGAAGAGGGCTATAATCTGATCGGTGAGGGCATCATTCCCCTTGCGGATCTGATGCGGGCTCTGGGCTCCATCGACTATGCGGGCTTTGTATCGATGGAGTGGAAGCCGGACTGGATGCCGGATCTCCCCATGCGGGATGTGATCCTTCCTTATTTTATCAACTACATGAAGCGCTTTGACAGCCCCCGGGGCAAGCGCAAAGCCCTTTATCCCAATCATGACGGCACCGGGCGCTATATCTGGAAAAAGGATGAGCTCATCGACCTGACCTTCCCCCAGGTGCTGGATAAGATGGTGGAGGAGTTCCCGGACCAGTACGCCTTCCGCTATACGACCCTGGACTATACCCGGACCTATGAGGAGTTCCGGGAGGATGTGGATCGGTTTGCCCGGGCGCTGCTTTCCATGGGCGTCCGCCCCGGCGCCAAGGTCGCCATCTGGGCCACCAACGTGCCCGCCTGGTTTATTACCTTCTGGGCCGCTACCAAAATCGGCGCCATTCTGGTCACGGTCAATACCGCCTATAAAATCCACGAGGCGGAATATCTGCTTCGCCAGAGCGATACCCATACCCTGGTGATGATCGAAAGCTGCCTGGACAGCGATTACCGGGGAATCATCAACGAGCTGTGCCCGGAAATTGCCCTGTCCAAAGCCGGGGAGCCCCTGCACTGCCGGAAGCTGCCCTTCCTGCGCAATGTCATTACCGTGGGCTTCTCCCAGGCCGGGTGCCTGACGTTCGAGGAAGCCATGCAGCGGGCGGACAGCGTGCCCGCGGACCGGGTGCGGGAGCTGGCGGCAAAGGTCCGGCCCGATGACGTCTGCAATATGCAGTATACCAGCGGCACCACCGGATTCCCCAAGGGCGTCATGCTGACCCACTATAACGTGGTAAACAACGGAAAGTGCATCGGGGACCGGATGGGCCTTTCCACCGCGGACCGGATGATGATTCAGGTGCCCATGTTCCACTGCTTCGGCATGGTACTAAGCATGACCGCTTCCATGACCCACGGCACCACCGTCTGCCCCATGCCCTACTTCAGCGCGAAAAACTCCCTGGCCTGCATCCATCAGGAGCGGATCACCTGCTTCAACGGCGTCCCCACCATGTTTATCGCCATGTTCAACCATCCGGATTACCGGAAGACGGACTTTTCCCATATGCGGACCGGAATCATGGCCGGCTCCGGCTGTCCGCCGGAGCTGATGCGCCGGGCCGCGCAGCCTGATGAAATGA
Source organism: uncultured Eubacteriales bacterium (assembly GCA_902797445.1). Classification (GTDB taxonomy): domain Bacteria; phylum Bacillota; class Clostridia; order Christensenellales; family Aristaeellaceae; genus Aristaeella. The sequence goes on from CADBTC010000349.1 coordinate 3,766, forward strand.
ACATGCGCGGAATTGTCTCGGTATACGGCCAGACCGAATCGGCCCCGGGCAGCACCATGAGTGCGTGGGAAGATGACCTGATGCTCCGGACGGAAACCGTGGGCTACGCCTTCCCCAACGTGGAATGCAAGGTGATCGATCCGGAAACCGGGCTGCCGCTGGGTGACGGGGTGGACGGAGAATTCTGTTCCCGGGGATATAATACCATGAAGGGGTATTACAAAATGCCGGACGCCACCGCCGCGACCGTGGACGCGGAGGGCTGGCTGCATTCCGGTGACCTGGCCCGCCGGAATCCCGACGGCACCTATGTCATCACCGGCCGGCTGAAGGATATGATCATCCGCGGCGGAGAAAACATTTATCCCAAGGAGATCGAGGAGTTTATCTATACCCATCCCGCTGTATCGGACGTGCAGGTCATCGGCGTGCCCGATGCGCGCTACGGCGAAGCGGTGATGGCCTGCATCATCCTCAAGGAAGGGCAGCAGGTCACAAAGGAGGAAATGACCGAATACATCAAGAGCCATATGGCCCGCCATAAGGTACCGCAGTACATCGAGTTCGTCTCCTCCTTTCCCATGAACGCCGCCGGAAAAATTCTGAAATACAAGATGCGGGAGGAAGCCACCGAGCGCCTGGGTCTGAAGGACGCCGCCGGTATCGATACCGCGAAGAGCCTGGAAAAATAAAAAACGCCCCGGCATCCATGCCGGGGGAACCGAACCATCAGAAAAGCCCCCCTTTCGCAAAGGAATCCAATGCGAAAAGGGGGCCTTTTCCATTAACCTCAAATATTCAGCAGTCTTCTGAGCTGCTTGGGCTCCTCCAGCACCCTGGCGCACCCCAGCACCGTGCAGTCCCTGGGATCCTCCGCCACCCGGCAGGGCACCTTCAGGACGCTGGAAATGGCTTCCGACAGCCCGTACAGCTGGGCGCCTCCGCCCGTCAGGGTCACCCCGTCCTGGAACACATCGGAAGCCAGCTGGGGCGGCGTGCGCTCGATGAGCATCTGGATGCCCTCAATCAGGTCGTCCACCGTGTCGATCATGGCTTCGTAAATCTCATCGCAGTTCACCGTCAGGATTTTGGGCAGCCCGGAGATCAGGTTCCGCCCGGTGACGTCCATGGATACCTCCGTATCCCGGCGCACCGCGCTGCCCAGCGCGATCTTGACCTCCTCCGCCGTCCGCTCACCCACCAGCAGGTTGTATTTTTTCCGCAGGTACCGGACCACGGCGTCATCAAACATATCCCCGCCGATACGCAGGCTGCTGACCACGGTGGCGGTGCTGTTGGAAAGGACGGCCAGGTCCGTTCCCCCGGCGCTGATGTCCACCAGCATGCATCCGTATTCAGAAAGAAAATTCAGATCCGCTCCCAGCGCGGTCGCAATATTTTTATCCAGCAGCTGCGTGCGGCGGACGCCGGCGTCAAACAGCGTCGTCACCAGGGCTTTCTTTTCAATATCCTTGACGCCGGTGGGCGTCGCCAGAATGGCCCGCGGCCGGGAAAACCTGTGCCGCCCTGTCACCTGGGATACGAAAAAGCGAAGCAGCGCTCCCGCCAGGTCAAAGTCGATCATATCCCCCTGGGCCAGGGGACGAATGACCTGGATATTGGGAGGAGTCCGCCCGATCATCCGCCAGGCTTCCGTCCCGAAGGCCAGAATGTTCCGCGTTTCCTGATCCACCGCCACCGCGCAGGGCTCCCGCAGAATAATCCCGTCCCCTTTCTGGTAGATGATGATATTGGATGTTCCCAGGTCAATCCCGATATCGCTTAGCTGCGGCATAATCCACCTAATCCTTTCAAAAAGGTATCCGAATGTTCTTCCATCCTGCTCCGTTCGGGACAGAATGCTTCACTCGGTCCCGGTTTTGCATGTTATCATGAAGCCGCGCGAATTTCAAGCGCCTTGACAATCCGCCTGAAAAAAGCCATAATGAAAGGTACTGTCCGCGCTGTTCCGCGGCATTTTCCCCAGCGAAAGGAGGTCCGGGGCCATGGCAATTACCATTCTGGGCGTGGCCCACGGTTCCTTTGCGGCCCGGATGGGCATTCAGGCCGGGGAAACGCTGGTCTCCCTCAACGGAGAGCCGATCCTGGACGAGATTGACTACCAGGCCCTCAGCATCCTGCCGCGCCTGAAAATTACGGTGCGGGGGACGGACGGAACGGAGCGGACCCTGCCCCTTCGCAAGCCGGCTTCCGCCCCGCTGGGGCTGAAGCTGGACGAGCGGGCCGTGCTGGAGCCCCGGGTCTGCAAAAATCACTGCATCTTCTGCTTTGTGGATCAGATGCCCGCCGGCATGCGCCCCTCCCTCTATGTGAAGGACGACGACTGGCGGCTGAGCCTGATGATGGGCAATTTTGTGACCCTGACCAATGTGGACGACACGGAGTTTGAACGGATCCTGAGGCGGAAGGCATCTCCCCTGTATATCTCCGTCCAGGCCACGGATCCGCAGGTGCGGATCAGAATGCTGCGGAATCCCTCCGCCGGAAACCTGATGGACCGTCTGCGCCGCATGAAGGACGCGGGCCTCAGGTTCCACTGCCAGGTGGTGCTCTGCCCCGGCGTAAATGACGGACAGGTTTTATATCAGAGCATCACGGATCTGGCAGCGCTCTATCCCGCGGCCCAGAGCCTGGCCATCGTTCCCATCGGGCTGACACAGTTCCGCGAGGGATTATATCCCCTGCGGACATTTCAGAAGGCGGAGGCCCGGGAGCTGGTGCGGGATCTGGAGCTGATCGCTAACCATTATCAGAAAACACTGGGGACCCGCTTTGTTTTTCCGGCGGATGAGCTGTACAGCGCTGCCGGGCTGCCCATGCCGTCAGAGGAAGCGTACGAAGGGTTCCCCCAGATCGAAAACGGCATCGGTATGGTCCGTAAGCTGCAGAATGAATGCGCGGAAGCCCTGAGCCGGATGCGGGAAGCCTTTTCCGCAGCAGACGATGGCCGTCGTCCCGAGCGGTTGAAGCTGCTGATCCCAACGGGCGAATCCGCCTTCCCCTATATCCGGGACATCGTCCGGGACGCCGCGCCGCCCTGGGCGGAAACCGAGGTTTTCCCCGTCCCCAATCGGTTCTTCGGCCCCACGGTGACGGTCACCGGCCTCATCGTCGGCCGGGATCTGATCGACGCCCTGAAAAGGCGCACAGGCGACCGGGTGCTGATCTCCTGCGGCATGCTGCGGGAAAACGCGGATCAGTTCCTGGATGACTGGACGGTGGCGGGCGTATCCGCGGAAACCGGCTTCCCCATCCGGGTGGTTCGCCAGCCGGGGGAAGATCTGGTGAGAGCTCTGTGGGAGCATATTTGATTTAAGGAGGCATAAACTGGATGGCAAAGCCGCTGGTGGCCATTATCGGCCGCCCCAATGTTGGAAAATCCACCTTTTTTAATAAAATGGCCGGGAAGCGGATCAGCATCGTCGAGGATGTACCGGGGGTGACCCGGGATCGGATCTATACGGATGTGGAATGGCTGGGCCGCGGGCTGACGCTCATCGATACCGGCGGAATCGATCCCCGCAGCGAGGATGTCCTTCTCAGCCAGATGCGGGAGCAGGCCCGCATCGCCATCGATACGGCGGACGTGATCTGCTTTTTTACCGATGCCCGGGACGGACTGACGGATGACGACCGGGAGGTCGCGGACCTGCTCCGCAAAACGAAGAAGCCCGTGATCCTGGTGGTCAACAAGATCGATTATCCCGGCCTGAGCGATCACATGTATGAGTTTTATGAGCTGGGTCTGGGAGATCCTGTGGGCATCAGCAGCGCGAATATGCTGGGCTTCGGAGATCTGCTGGATGAGATTTTCCGGCGTCTGCCGGAGCTCCCTCCTGAAAACGGGGAAGAAGAGCATGTGCTGCAGCTGGCCATCGTAGGCCGTCCCAATGTGGGAAAGAGTTCCCTGACCAACCGGCTCCTGGGCGAAAAGCGCACCATGGTTTCCAGCATCGCCGGCACCACCCGGGACGCCATCGATACAGCGTATACTGCTCCTGACGGAACCCGGTACAACATCATCGATACCGCCGGCATCCGCCGGAAGCGGGCCATTGAGGAGGAAACGCTGGAACGCTACAGCGTTCTTCGGTCCATCGCCGCAATTCGCCGGTGCGACGTGGCCATTCTGATGCTGGACGCGGCCGACGGCGTCACGGAACAGGATACCAAAATCGCCGGCCTGATTCACGACGAAGGCAAGGCGGCCGTCATCCTGGTCAATAAATGGGACGCGGTGGAAAAGGAAACCGGTACCCTGGAAAAAACAAAAAAACAGATTCTCAGTGACCTGAAGTTCATGGATTACTGCCCGGTTCTCTTTGTTTCCGCGCTGACCGGGCAGCGGGTGCATACCGTGCTTGACCAGGTGAAAGCCGTTTACGCCATGGCCTGCAAACGGGTCACGACGGGCGTCCTGAACGATGTGCTGAATGAAGCCACAAACGCCCTTCAGCCTCCGCTGCAGGGAGGGCGCAGGCTCAAAATTTATTACGCAACCCAGCATGGCGTATGCCCGCCCACCTTCATCTTTTTCGTCAACGATGAAAAGCTGATGTTCTTCGCCTACGAGCGGTATCTGGAAAACTATTTCCGGAAGTCCTTTGATTTTACCGGAACACCCATCCGCTTTATCCTGCGGCAGCGGAAAAAGGAGGAAAACTGAGATGTTTGTCCGTGTTCTGCTCTATCTGCTTTCCGGCCTCATCGCATACTGTCTGGGCTCCATTTCCACCGGCATCCTGATTTCCCGCGCCTTCAACGGCCCGGATCTGCGGAAGGTGGGCAGCGGCAATACCGGCGCCACCAATGTCCAGCGGACCATGGGATGGAAATGCGGTCTGCTCACCTTCGCCGGAGACAGCCTGAAAGCGCTGCTGGCCTGCTGGATCGGCAGTCTGATCACCGGCAGCCACATGGGTGCCCTCTTTGCCGGGCTCCTGGTCATTATCGGCCATAACTGGCCCGCCTTCTTCCAGTTTAAAGGCGGAAAAGGCGTCGCCAGCAGCTGCGGCGTCATGCTCTACTGCTTTCCGATCCCGGCCGTCATCTGCTTTGTGCTGACCATCGGGATCATTGCCGTTTCCAAATACGTATCCCTGGGCTCCATCACCATGCTGACGCTCTATGCTATGCTCGTTTCCGTATACCACAGCCGCGGCAGTCTGTGGATCATCGGCTGGGCCCTGCTCCTGGCCGGCTTCTGCCTGTTCCGTCACAGGGCAAATATCACCAGACTCATGTCCGGTCAGGAGAATCGTCTGGGTGCGAAAAAGAAAGCCTGAGCCCAGGCAGCTGAAAAAAAAGACCCGCCGCCGGACAGCGAACCGTCCGGATCCCATGTGCTTTAAAAGGAGGGGAATGCCTTTTGTCGGATATGAAACACGTCCGGAATTTCTGCATCATCGCGCATATTGACCACGGAAAAAGCACACTGGCGGATCGGATTCTGGAACAGACCGGCGTCTTTGAGCATCGGGAAATGGTCGACCAGATTCTGGACAGCATGGAGCTGGAGCGGGAACGGGGAATCACCATCAAGAGCAAAGCGGTGCACATGCAGTACAAAGCCCGCAATGGAGAAGAATATACCCTGAATCTGATCGATACCCCCGGGCATGTGGACTTTACCTACGAGGTCAGCCGGGCGCTGGCCGCCTGCGAAGGCGCCCTGCTGGTGGTGGATGCCACCCAGGGAATTGAGGCCCAGACGCTGGCCAATGTGTATCTGGCCCTTGAGCATAATCTGGAAATCATTCCCGTCATCAACAAGATCGATCTCCCCTCCGCCCGCCCGGAGGAGGTCCGCGCGGAAATCGAGGATGTGATCGGTCTGGACGCCAGCTACGCCCCCTGCATTTCCGCCAAAACCGGATTGAATGTGGAGGATGTGCTGGAGGCCATCGTGACGCATATTCCCCCGCCCGAGGGAGATCCCGAAGCGCCGCTGCGGGCCCTGATCTTTGACGCCTTCTATGATAATTACCGGGGAGCGATCTGCTTTGTCCGCGTCAAGGAAGGAACCCTCCGTCCGGGGATGCGCATGCGCCTGATGGCTACAGGGGGCGAATTCGATGTCGTCGAGGTGGGCATCTTCTCCCCCGGATATGAAAGCCGTGACGAGCTGAAGGCCGGGGACGTGGGGTATGTGGCCGCGTCCATCAAGGACGTGAGCGATACCCGTGTCGGCGATACCATCACCGACGCCGCCCGGCCCGCCGCGGAGCCGCTGCCGGGATACCGGCACGTGACGCCCATGGTCTACTGCGGCATCTATCCCGCCGACGGGGCGGATTATCCGGCCCTGAAGGACGCGCTGGAAAAGCTGCGGATGAATGACGCGTCGCTGTCCTTTGAACCGGAAACCTCCGCGGCCCTGGGCTATGGGTTCCGCTGCGGCTTTCTGGGCCTTCTGCACATGGATATCCTGACGACCCGGCTGGAAAGGGAGTTTGACCTGAATCTGGTCACCACCGCCCCCAGCGTCATTTATCGGGTGAATAAAACCAACGGCGAAACCGTGACCATCGATAACCCCACGAACCTTCCCCCGGTTACGGAAATCGCCAGCATGGAGGAACCCTTCGTTCATGCCACCATCTATACGCCGCAGGACGCCGTGGGCACCCTGATGGATCTGTGTCAGGAAAAGCGGGGCATCTTTCTGGACATGCAGTATGAAGGAAACCGGATCAAGCTGAATTATGAGCTGCCCCTGAATGAAATCATTTTTGATTTCTTCGATCAGATCAAAAGCCGGTCCCGGGGATACGCTTCTTTTGATTACGAAATCAAGGATTACCGGCAGAGCGATCTGGTCAAGCTGGATATGCTGCTCAACGGAGAGCTCTGTGACGCCTTTTCCATGATCGTTCACCGGGACAAGGCCTATGCCCGGGGACGCAGCATCGCGGAAAAGCTGAAGGACGTCATTCCCCGCCAGATGTTCGAAATCCCCATCCAGGCGGCCATCGGCGGCAAGGTCATTGCCCGGGAAACGGTGAAGGCCATGAGAAAGGATGTTTTGGCAAAGTGCTACGGCGGCGATATCACCAGAAAGAAAAAACTGCTGGAAAAGCAGAAGGAAGGCAAAAAGCGGATGCGTCAGTTCGGGACCGTGCAGATCCCCAGCGAAGCCTTCGTCACCGTCTTAAAAATGGATACCTGAAGCCGCTGCCGGAAAATCCCGGCGCTATGCCTTTCCGGGAATCTTCCGACAATTACGATTCCCGGGATCCCGACGCCTCCGCGGGTTCCCTGCCCCCCTTCTCCCCGGAGCCCCTCCCGGATCGGCAGCACTGCCTTTGCTTTACCGGGCACCGGTTGATTCCGGAGAAGGACCGTCCCGCCCTTTCCGCGTCCCTGGATGAGGCCCTTCGGGAAGCTTACGGCCAGGGCTTTCGGGGCTTTTTCTCCGGGGCCGCCCTGGGATTTGATCTGCTGGCCGCCCAGGCTGTGCTGCGCCTTCGGGACCGGTTTCCGGATGCCCGGCTGATTCTGGCTCTGCCCTGCCCGTCGCAGGCGGACCGATGGGCGCAGACGGACCGACAGCTTTATAACCGCATGCTTTCCCGGGCGGATCAGGTGATTCTGGTCTCTCCCGCCTATTTTGAAGGCTGCATGCAGAAGCGGAACCGGTTCATGGTGGATCGGTCCAGCCTCTGCGTCTGTTATATGAAGCACTGCCGGGGAGGCACCTGGTATACCGTTTCCTACGCCTATGATCAGGGGCTGGAGATCCGGAATCTGACGGTTTAAGTTTTTTCGCTCAATTATTTTTCGCTCTAAAACATTGTTTTAGGGCGAAATTCGTATCATGCGGTACCGGAACAGGCGCCTGAATACGAAAAAATACCGGGAGGGACCTCATTTTGGAGCTCTATGTACATCTTCCCTTTTGCCGGCAGAAATGCCGGTATTGTGATTTTACCTCCTTTTCCGGCCAGGAGGGACGGATGGAGTCCTACGTCTCCGCCCTGCTGCGGGAGGCGGAAATCCGCGCCGGGGAAATCACGGAGTCTTTCGACACGGTCTATTTCGGAGGTGGCACGCCTTCCCTTCTGCCTCCGGCCCTGCTGACCCGCCTGGCTGAAGGCCTGAAGGCACGCCTCCCGGTGCTTCAGGACGCCGAATGGACCTCGGAGGCCAATCCGGGCACCCTCACGCCTGCCTGGCTGGAGGCTGCCATGCCTTCCGGCATAAACCGGATTTCCCTGGGCATGCAGGCCGCGCAGAACAGCCTGCTGAAAACCCTGGGCAGAATCCATAACGCCGGGCAGGTGGAAGAAAGCGTGAAACTGTGCCGGGAAGCCGGGCTTCGGAATCTGAATCTGGACCTGATGTTCGGCCTGCCCGGACAAAGCCCCGCGGACTGGAGCGAGACCCTGCGGGAGGCCCTGTCTCTCCAGCCCGAGCACATCAGCGCCTATGGGCTGATTCCGGAGGAAGGAACCCCTCTTTTCCGGGATCTGGAGGCAGGGCGGCTGACGCTGCCGGAGGTGGAAACGGAGCGGTCCATGTATGACACCCTGCTCGGAACCCTCTCGCGCGCCGGCTTTGAACAATACGAAATTTCAAACTTTGCCAGACCAGGCTATGCCTGCCAGCATAATATCGGCTACTGGACCCAGACCCCGTATCTTGGTCTGGGTCTGGCCGCAGCCTCTCTGATCTTTCCGCAAAAAAACGGCGAAGGACTGCAATACCTTCGCCGGACGAATACCGCGGACATGGATGCCTATCTGTCCGGCATCGCGGAGAAAGCCCCCGTATTTTCCGAAGAAACAGCCATCCCCCCCGGAGAATCCCGGTTTGAAACCCTGATGCTGGGGCTGCGCATGAACCAGGGCGTCACCGAAGAGCGCTTCCAGGCCCTGCACGGGCGCTCCCTGGAATCCTGCTACGGCCCCCGCCTCCGGGAGATGGAAGCCAGAGGTCTCCTGGTTCACGAAGGGGACCGATGGCGTCTCTCCCGGCTGGGCATGGATCTGCAGAACCAGGTGCTCGTGGCGCTGATGGACGATTAATTCCGGGCCACCCGCAGATCATTCTCCTGAAAATAGTCGGCAGCCAGACGCCGGATCTGCGCCCATTCCCGTTCCAGCGCCGGGTCCTTCTCCAGGTCCCGGACCGCCTGCGCCGCCTCGTCCAGCAGCAGGATTCCGCTGCCCGCGAGCAGTCCGGGCATGGCTTCCCCGCTCTGGCGGGTTCCCGTCAGATCCCCGGGACCGCGCTGCTCCAGATCCTTTCTGGCCACCTCAAAGCCGTCTCCCGTTTCGCAGAGAATACGCAGCTTATTCCCGCTTTCGCTCAGCAGGAAGCACCAGCTTTCCAGCTTTCCCCGGCCCACCCGGCCCCTGAGCTGATGCAGCTGGCTGAGCCCGAAGCGCTCCGCGTTTTCGATGATCATCACCGTCGCATTGGGCACGTTGACCCCTACTTCGATGACCGTCGTGGCGATCAGGACATCCGTTTCCCCCGCCGCGAACGCCCGCAGGGTTTCGGCTTTTTCTTCGCTCTTCTGCTGGCCCCAGGTCAGCCCCACGCGCAGGCCTTTCAGCTCCTTCTGCGTCAGCTCTTCATATACGTTCTTCGCGCTGCGGACCTGGTCCAGCGCCTCGCTGTCCTCCACCAGCGGGCAGACAATATAAGCCTGCTGCCCCTGGGCGATTCGCTCCCGTAAAAAGCGGTACATCCCTTCCCGTTTCTCCGGTGGAACCAGCCTGGTTTTCACCGCCTGCCGTCCGGGCGGCATCTCATCCACGACGCTTAAATCCAGATCTCCATACAGAATCAGCGCCAGCGTCCGGGGAATGGGCGTCGCGGACATCACCAGCACATGGGGCACCGGCGCTTCATCCGTCTGGCTGATGCCCTTCTCCTGCAGGCGGCTGCGCTGCCGCACGCCGAAACGGTGCTGCTCATCCGTAATGACCAGTCCCAGATGCCGATAGGTTACCCCTTCGCTGATCAGCGCGTGGGTTCCGAATACCGCCTGGCAGCTTCCATCCGCCAGGGCCCTGAGCGTCTCGCGCCGCTCCTTCGCCTTCGTGCTTCCCGTCAGCAGCCGGCAGGATATGCCCAGCGGCTCCAGCTGCGTTTTCGCGTTTTCGTAATGCTGACGGGCCAGGATTTCCGTTGGCGCCATCATGGCGGACTGAAAGCCGCTTCGCTGCGCGAGAAAGATCGCCCCGAACGCCAGCACCGTTTTCCCGCAGCCGACGTCCCCCTGAACCAGGCGGCTCATGGCCGTCTCCCGGTTCAGATCGCCGGCGATTTCTCTCAAAACCCTGCGTTGCGCGCCGGTGGGCGGAAAAGGCTGCGTCTCCCAGAAGGTCTCCGGCAGCTCCGGAGGAATCCCAAACGCCCATCCGGGCTGGCTTTCTCCCTTCTGCAGCGCAACGCCCGCCAGATACATCAGCACCTGTTCAAACTGGAGCCGCCGCAGCGCTTCCTTCAGTTTTTCCGGGGATTCCGGAAAATGCGCCTGGCGCAGCGCCTCCTGCCGGTCCTGCAGCCGGTATCGTTCCCGGAAGGCCTTCGGCAAAGTTTCCGGACAGACTTCCCCGATCGCGGAGAGCGCCTCCCGAATCATCCCCCTCAGGGTTTTTCCGGGAATGCCGGGAACCGCCCGATAGGCCGGCGTCCATCCGGGTTCCGTGACCAGCTTCGGGTTCATCATCTGCCGGTTCTTTTCCCTGACCTGGATTTTGCCGTACAGCATGATTTCCTGCCCTACGGGCAGCTGCTGAACCATCCACGGTTCATTAAACCAGCACAGCGGCATCTTCCCGGTTTCATCTTCGATTCGGGCCGTTACCCGGCTGATTCCGTGAAAATAGGCAATTTTCGGTTTTTCAGTCACCGTTCCCCGAATCATGACGGGGCTGTTCCAGGCGTCCCGAACCGGTGTCACGGTCTGCTGATCTTCGTAACGGACAGGCAGAAAATACAGCAAATCGCGCAATGAGGATATCCCCATTGCGCGAAGATGTTCCAACCTGTTCGGGCCGACTCCTTTCAGATCCGATAGATTCATTGATTTGTCTCCTGAAGCTTTTTCCAAGCCGGCATCGAAGGAGAGATTATTCTACGGAAATCAGATAGTAATACAGCGGCTGGCCGCCATTATGATATTCCACGTCACAGTGAGGATATGCTTCCGCCAGCTCCGCCGTCAGCGCTTCCGCTTCCGCTTCGGTGATGTCCGCACCGAAGTAGACCGTAATCAGCTCATCCTCATCGGTGACCACGTTTTTCAGCGTCTCCAGCGCCACGTCATGAATGGAGGGACCCGAGAACTCGATCTGCCCGTTATGCAGGCCGATAATATCCCCCTCCCGGATCGCGATCCCGTTGTATTCGCTGTCCCGGATCGCATAGGTCACGGTGGCCGTTTTCACATGTTCCGCCGCTTCCGACATGGCAGCCAGGTTCTTTTCCACATCCTGGTCGTCCTGGAAGGCGATGGCCGCAGCGATGCCCATGGCCATGTTCTTTGTGGGGATCACCCGCACGTCCTTTTTGCTCATCTTCGCGGCCTGATTGGCGGCAAAGATCACATTTCCGTTATTGGGCAGGATGAATACGTGCTCCGCCGGCACCCGCTTCAGGGCAGAGAGAATATCGTCCACAGCCGGATTCATGGTCTGCCCGCCTTCGACCACCTCGTCTACCCCCAGGTCCCGGAAAAAGGTGGTGAAACCCGCCCCCAGGGATACGGCCACCATGCCGTAGGGCTTATTGGGCTCCTGTTCCTCCGCCGCTTCCTCCTCAGGCGCAGCAGGCGCCTGATCCTGCTCCAGCGCCCGCTTCATCTCCGCCAGGTTGTCCACTTTGATATTGTTCAGCTCTCCCAGCTCCACCCCGTATTCCAGTGCGGAGCCCGGATTATCCGTATGAACATGCACCTTCGCTTCGGTCAGATCTCCCGTCACCGTCACGCAGTCTCCAATCCGGTTCAGCCGGCGGCGGAAGGAATCCAGATCATGCTCATCGCAGTCTTCCCGGAAGCGGTGAATATCAAACTGCACGCAGTAGGTATAGGTCAGCTCCCGGCTCAGATCGTGCCAGTCGTCCGTGGACTCGGTCTCCTCGTCCATGCCGGTATCCGCCAGGTTCACATCCTCGCCCCGAAGCACCGCGGCGTATCCCTGATAGATCAGCATCAGGCCGCGGCCGCCGGAGTCCACCACGCCCGCCTGTTTCAGGGCGGGAAGCATGTCCGGCGTCTTCTTCAGAATGGCCTCGCCGCTTTTCAGCATGACGGAGATCAGGCCCTCGTAATCATCCGGATCCTTCCGGGCCTGCTTCAGCGCATCCTCCGCCACCACGCGGGCCACGGTCAGGATCGTCCCTTCCTTGGGCTTCATGACCGCCTTATAGGCCACCTCCGCCCCTTTCCCCAGCGCCTCGGCGAACTGCAGGGGCGTTATTTTCTCTATCCCTTTCAGGGCCTTGGCAAAGCCGCGGAACAGCTGGCTGGTAATGACGCCGCTGTTTCCCCGCGCCCCTTTCAGCGCGCCTTTGGACAGAGCGGAAGCCGCTTCGTCCGCCCGCAGAAACTCTTTGCTGTTCACTTCCCGGATGGCGCTCTGCATGGTCAGGGACATATTGGTCCCCGTATCCCCGTCCGGCACCGGGAAGACGTTCAACGCGTCCACCGCCTCCCGGTTTTTCTCCAGGAGTGCTGCCCCCGCAACGGCCATATCCCGCAGCAGCAGGCCGTCGATCGTCTTAAACTGTATCAAAGGTTTTTCCTCCGTTCGATCATAGTGAAAAACTGACGACAAACCCGGAGCCGCCGTCACACCCGCATCCCTTCCACAGAGATGCTTACCTTCCGGACCTTTACGCCGGCCATGGCTTCCAGCTTGTATCGCACTGTATCCACAATCGTTTTGCAAACCTCCGAAATGGAGATCCCGTATTCCACAATGATAAACAGATCCACATCCAGCATTTCGCCAACATTCCGGATCTGGACGCCTTTGGACAGATTTTCCCGGCCCAGCCATTCCACCAGCCCGTCGGTTGCCCGCTTGCCGCACATGGCCACGATGCCGTAACATTCCAGCGCGGCGTATCCGACGACCTTCATCAGTACGTCTTCAGAGATGTAAATCGTTCCATCTTCATTCTTGATTTTGCATTCCATTCCGAATAATCCCTCCCGTCCTCCCCCCGGTATCCCGGGGGATGATTCCCAAAGGACAGAGGAATTATACAGGATATTACCTTTTTTATCAAGCTTTTTCCGAAAAAGGTACTTGACAAAGGCTTTGAAAAAGGGTAGCCTACAAAAGAACGCGATGAATGGGAGAAGCCCGGTATCCGTTTCCCGCAGAGAGGTCCCGTCTGGTGAAAGGGATCGGAAACGCCCGTTGGATATACACCCATGAGCTCCTTTTCCGAAAGTTGCCGCCCGCCGGCAGGCCGGTAGGAATCGGCCGGTGCGCCGGATACAGCGCGTCATAAGAGCCTGAGGTGTGCTGTGCCCTCCGGCTGAATGGAAGTGGTACCGCGGTTCTCCCCCGCCTTCCGGGGGGGAGCGTTTTTTTATATCATGAAGGAGGTGTGCAGATCATGAAGATCGATTCCCTGCGCTATGCAAGCCGGTTCGATCATGTCTCCGGCAGCGCGATCCGCGAAATATTCAAGGTCATCGCCCAGCCGGGCATGATCTCCTTCGCCGGCGGCAATCCTTCCCTGGCGGCCCTGCCGGACGCGGAGGCCGCGGAAATCGCCAGGGACGTGCTGACAGAAAAGGGCAAGGTAATCCTGCAGTATGGCGCCACGGAGGGGTATGCCCCCCTGCTGGAAACCCTGCGGCGCTGGATCCCGGAAAACCTGGGGTTCGACGTGCCGGCGGTTCTGCCGGTCACCGGATCCACCCAGGCCATGGACCTACTGTGCAAAGCGCTGATCAATCCCGGGGACCGGATTATCGTGGAAAATCCGTCCTTCCTGGGCAATCTGCAGTGCATGCGCCTGTACGAAGCGGAGCTGGTTCCCGTGGAGCTGGAGGAGGACGGGCTGGACGTGAATCATCTGGAACGCCTGTTCCGGGAATGCCGTCCCAAAATGCTCTACACCATCCCCACCTTCCAGAATCCGACGGGCCGCACCCTGTCCCTGGAAAAGCGCAAAAAAGTCGCGGAGCTGGCCGCGGAATACGGCGTCATTGTGGCGGAGGACGATCCGTACCGGGATCTGCGGTATCGGGGAGAAAAGCTTCCCGCCATCAAGTCCTTCGATCAGGAGGGATGGGTGGTCTATCTGGGAAGCTTCAGCAAGATCATCTCCCCCGGCATGCGGGTGGGCTACATGGTCGGCGACCCGGCCCTGATCCGGAAATGCACGATCGGCAAGCAGTCCTCGGATCTGCATACCGCCAACCTGACGCAGGCCATTGTGGATCAGTTCATCCGCCGGGGCATCCTGCCGGATCATATCCGCCGGATCAGCGCTGATTACGCTGCCCAGTGTGATACCATGCTTTCCTGCCTCTCCTCCTTCCCGGAAGGCGTTTCCTATACCCAGCCGGACGGCGGTCTCTTCCTCTGGGTGGATCTTCCGGAGGGGATCGACGCGAAGGAGCTGCTGCAGGCAGCCATCGAACGGAAGGTTGCCTTCGTGCCCGGAACGCATTTCTATGCCCTCGGCGGGCATGAAAATACCCTGCGGCTCAACTTCTCCGCCAGCACCCTGCCCCAGATTCAGCAGGGCATGGAGGTCCTCCGGGACCTGGTCGCGGAGGCGATCCGGAAGCTTTAATGCACGCCCCGCCCGCCGGCACCCGGCCGCGCGGAACAAACAGCTTAACTGAACAGCACAAATACATTACTGAACAGGAGAAACGAAGAAAATGGAACACATTCTGGATATTCTGAAAGACCGCGGTTTTATCGCCCAGACCACCTTCGAGGATGAACTCTACGAGCAGCTGAAGACCCCGACCACCTTCTATGTGGGCTTCGACCCCACCGCCGACAGCCTGCACATCGGACATTACATTCCGATTATGGCCATGGCCCATATGCAGAAGGCCGGCCATAAGCCCATCGCCCTCATGGGCGGCGGAACCGCCATGATCGGAGACCCTTCCGGAAAGACGGACATGCGGAAGATGATGACCGTGGAAACCATCGACCATCATGTGGAGTGCATCAAAAAGCAGATGGCCCGTTTCCTGGATTTCAGCGACGGCCAGGCCATCATCGTCAATAACGGGGACTGGCTCCGCCATCTGAATTTTATCGATTTCATGCGGGATATCGGCTCCATGTTCAACGTCAACCGGATGCTGACCGCCGAATGCTACAAAGCCCGCATGGCAACCGAGAACGGCCTGTCCTTCCTGGAGTTCACCTACATGCTGATGCAGAGCTACGATTTCCTGGAGCTCTTTAACCGCTACGGCTGCCGGCTGGAAATGGGCGGCAACGATCAGTGGAGCAACATGCTGGGCGGCGCCGATCTGGTCCGCCGCAAGCTGGGCGAAAAAGCCTTCGCGTGCACGTTCCAGCTTCTCCTGACCCACGATGGACGCAAGATGGGCAAAACCGAAGCCGGCGCCCTGTGGCTGGATCCGAATAAAACCTCTCCCTTTGATTTCTATCAGTACTGGCGGAACGTGGATGATCAGGATGTGCAGAAGTGCCTGGCCCTGCTGACCTTCCTGCCCATGGACGAGGTGCGCCGTCTGGGCGCGCTTCAGGGGGCTGAAATCAACGAAGCCAAGAAGGTACTCGCCTATGAGGTCACCAAGCTGGTCCATGGCGAGGAAGAAGCCAGAAAAGCCGCCGAAGGCGCCAGCGCCCTCTTCGGCGGCGGCGCGGATTCCGCGAATATCCCTACGCTGGAAGTGACGGCGGAAGAGCTTGCCCAGGACGCCCGGGTCACGACCCTGCTCGTGCGCTCCGGCCTGTGCAAGAGTCAGTCCGTCGCCCGGCAGCAGATTGAGCAGAACGCTGTCTCCCTGGACGGGGAAAAGGTAACGGATCCCGTTGCGGCCGTCTCCGTGGACCAGGTCAGCCAGGGTCTGCTGCTGAAAAAAGGGAAAAAAGGCTTCTGCCGTGTCGTGCTGAAATGAGCGGGGCATCCTATCGAACCCTTGCCGCCCCCGGCCGGGATGAGATCGTGATCCAGAAAAGCCGCTTCATCGGTCAGGCCTGGCCCTGCGTCACGGAGGAGGAAGCCCTTTCCCATCTGCGGGCCGTGAAGGAAGAAACCCGGGATGCCCGGCATCACTGCTATGCCTATATCATCGGAAAAAACGAAGGCATCCTGCGCTACAGCGATGACGGAGAGCCGGGCGGCACGGCAGGGATGCCGATTCTCAGCCTGCTTCGCAGCGAAAAGCTGGTGGACTGCTGCTGCGTCGTCACCCGGTATTTCGGGGGCATCCTGCTGGGAACCGGCGGCCTAGTCCGGGCCTATACGGAGGGCTGCCGGGTTGCCGTGCAGGCCGCCGGCATCGTCCGGATGGAACGGACCTGTCTGGATCTGTGCGAGGTGCCCTACCCCTGCTGGGACAGCGTGCGGTACGCGCTGGACCGGCTGCCCGCACGCTTCGAAGACCTGGATTACGGTTCTGCCGTATCCTTCACGCTCCTGACCCGATCCCGGGACCGGGAAACGGTTCTTCGGGAGCTGGAGCAGGTATCTGCCCGGCAAATCACCGTCCTGGAAGACGGAGAAAAATATACCGCCTGGAAGGAATAGCCTTCCAGGCGGTTTTCGCTGTATCCGGGTTTTATATCAGGCAATTTCAAGGGCGATCTCCATCATTTCCCGGAAGCTGACCTGCCTCTCTTCCGCAGGGAGCGCCTCCCCGGTTACAAGGCTGTCCGAAATCGTG
>CADBTC010000350.1 GCA_902797445.1 uncultured Eubacteriales bacterium
AGTTAGGGATTCGAACCCTAGGTGAGGTATCACCCCACACACGATTTCCAGTCGTGCGCCTTAGACCACTCAGCCAACTCTCCACAGGGCAGGCCTTAGCGTGCTCACCTGTGTTAGTATAGCGATTTTTTCCCTTTTGTCAAGCTCTTTTTTTCAAACCGTGCGGTGGCCGCCGGGCGGCTTTTGCAGGACGCGAACACGTCCGCGGCCGAAAAGAACGCAGCAGTTGGTCTTCGAAACCCGTAAACCAACCGCTCCTTTTCAAGGATCGGCCCGGATAATCCCCGGCCTGGCCGGAATGCCCGCGCTGTTCCGGAGATTGACCGCATAATAATCCGTCCAGGCGAGCCGGACTTCCGTCGGAGCAGCCGAACGGATGCCATGGATGCCATCGGCATATACCGTCACCCGCGATCCGTCCGCTTCGCAGCGCGTGATGGGAATGGCGCAGCCGTTCTGACAGACCTCCAGCGCATTTACGGTCGGGCCGTCCAGCACCAGGCCGTCTCCCGCGTAATCGAAATCGATGGTGACCCTGGAACGGTCAACCGTGATGCGTCGCATTCTCGGCGCCTCACACAGGATATCCTCCCCGTAGACATAGTGCTCCGCCAGCAGCGCCAGCCTTTCCCCCACGGGCCGCTTGTTCTTGGGATGAATATCCCATTCCATGCCGGCGTCCGTGATCACCGCCATGGCCGTCCGGCTGACGTGATCGGCGGTCCACTGCTGCGCTGCCCGGATTTCAGGATACCGTTCTCCGGTGCAGCCCAGCCATTGCCGGAAGGGCGCCAGCTGGACGAAAAGGAAGGGCAGCTCCTCCTGCCACAGCTTCCTCCAGCTGCGGATCAGCGCGGGAAAAACCTTGTCGTACAGCTCCGCCTTGGCGTCATCCGCCTCTCCCTGATACCACAGCACGCCCCGGACGGTATACGGCGCCACCTGGGTCAGCATGGACTCATACAGTCCCGTGGGGCGCCATTCATGCAGCGGGCCGATCACGGCGGGCTCCAGTGTCTCTCCCAGTCCGAGCGCCGCGGCCTTTTCCCGGATTTCCGCCGACGAATATCCGATCTGCAGGATATCGTACATGGGCTCGGCAAACCAGTCCGTGTGAAAGTTCGCCGGATTCTGACGGAACGCGCGGCCATAAGCCTCGATGTCCATGGAATCCACCGTCTGCTGATAGTCGTCCAGCCAGGCCTGACCGGCCTCAGCCACCGCGTCCTTCGGCATCCACGCGCAGGCGGGGGACCCGCCCCAGTTGCACCCGACGATCCCGACGGGCACGCGGTACCGTTCATACAGCTTCCGGGCAAAATAGTACCCGACCGCGGAAAAGCGCTCGAGCTGATCCGGCTCATCCTTCCGCCAGAAACCGTAGCAGGCGCCGTAATCCGCCTCGCGGATCTGCCCCGGATAGGAGACCTTCGGGTAATCAAAGAACCGGATGTCCCCGCAGCAATTTCCCTTTTCTGCCTCCAGCCCCCGGTCAAAGCGCATGGCGAATTCCATGTTGGACTGTCCCCCGGCGAGCCAGACCTCTCCGACGGCCACGTCTCGGATCCGCAGCGTTTCTCCCCCGGATGAAAGGATCATTTCTTCCGATGCAGACGCGCGGAACGGCCCGCAGCGTAAACGCCACAGGCCGTTCCCGTCGGCGGTGCATTCCGCGGTCCGGTTCTGCATGACCGCGCGCACGGACGCGCCGGCGCCCGCTGTTCCCCAGATCCAGACAGGCTTGTCCCGCTGAATGACCATTCCGTCCCCGAATAATGCCGCCGTTTCCAGCATATCCCCGTCTCCTCCGTTTTTTTCCGTTTTCCGCGTTCCGTTCTTCCCGGCTCTCAGGAAGCGATTGCCGCTTTCATGACATTTTCCTGGGTGATTTCGGTGCCGGTAAATTCTCCCGTAATATGGCGGTTGCTCAGCACGAGGCATCGGTCGCTCATGGATATGAGCTCCGGCATATCCGAGGAAACCATGATGATGGATACGCCCTGATGGGTCAGGTCGTTCATGATCTTATAGATTTCGGCCTTCGTGCCCACGTCGATTCCCTTGGTGGGTTCGTCGATCAGCAGAATTCGCGGCTGGGACAGCAGCCATTTTCCTACGACGACCTTCTGCTGGTTGCCGCCCGACAGGTTCACCAGCATGGTTTCCAGCGAAGGCGCCCGGATATCCAGCATCCTGAACATCTCCGCGGCCATATCCGTCTCCTGCTTCTTCTGGATAAATCCGAACCGGGACAGTTTTTTCAGGCAGGCCAGGGTCAGGTTTTCCCGTACGCTGTGCACCCAGATGTAGCCGGTCTGTTTCCGCTCCTCTGTGATGTACCCCATGCCGCTGCGGATCGCGTCCATGGGCGAAGCGATCCTTGCCTCCTGTCCGTCGATCAGGATCCTTTTGGTTACGCCCCGGGTGATATATCCGAAGATCGCGCTGAGCACTTCGCTCCGCCCGGCGCCGACCAGGCCGCCGATGCCCAGAATCTCCCCTTTCCGCAGGGAGAAGCTGATGTCCTCCACGATATTCTGTCCCTTGTTGGACGGATGGGGCACCGTCAGATGCTCCACGCGGAGCACCTCCCCGCCGATAGGCGCCGCCGCCTTCGGATACAGGTTGTCGATCGTCCGTCCGATCATCGCCTCCACCAGCTGATCCTCGGTCACGTCGGAAACCGCCTCCGTGGCGATCACGGAGCCGTCCCGCATAACGACCACGCGGTCCGCAATGCGGAAGATTTCATCCAGCTTATGGGAGATAAACAGCAGGGAAACCCCTTCCCGCCGCAGCGTGTCGATGGTGTCCATCAGGATGTTGGTTTCCTTGTCCGTCAGGGAACTGGTGGGTTCGTCCAGCACGATGATCCGGGGATGCTTGCTCAGCGCCCGGGCGATGGAGATCATCTGCATCTGGCCGCTGTTCAGCCCGCGCACCCGCTGCCGGGGATCCAGCTCCAGTCCCACCTTGTCCAGCATGGCCCGGGTGTCGCTGTAAAGCTTCTTGTAATCGACGAACTTCCCCTTCATGGGCAGGTTCCCGACGTAGATGTTCTCCGCCAGGGACGCGTCCAGCATGACGTTCAGTTCCTGGTACACCATCTCGATCCCGTTCGCCTCGGCGACGGCGACGGAGGAGAAATCGGTTTTCTTTCCGTCGATCCAGATTTCCCCCTCGTATTCCCGGGAGGTATAGCTGCCGCTGAGGATTTTCATCAGGGTGGATTTGCCCGCCCCGTTTTCCCCGCAGATCGCCAGCACCTCCCCTTTTTTCAGGGAAATGGATACATCGCTTAACGCCACGACGCCGGGAAACCGCTTCGTCACGTTCTTCATCTGGAGAATATACTCGCTGCTCATCGCATACCCTCCTTCTTACTCCCCGCTGAGAACCTTCCGGCGGTATTTATCCACATACAGCGCGACGATGAGGATAAAGCCGTAAATGAAGCTCTGCCACAGGGTGGATACGTTCATCAGAATCAGCGCGTTGGTAATGGTGGCCAGCAGGATCGCGCCCAGGGCGGATCCGATTACGGTCGCCTGGCCGCCGAACATGCTGGTCCCGCCGATGATGACCCCGGCCATGATGGACAGCTCGGTGCCGCTGCCTGCGGCGGGCTGCGCGCACGCGAACCGGGACGCGGTCAGCACGCCGGCCAGCGCAGAAAAGACGGACGTGGCAATAAAGGTGATCATCCGGCGCTGGTTCACCTTGATGCCGGCCAGATACGCGGTCTCCTTGTTTCCGCCGATGGCCAGCACCTCCCGGCCGAACCGCGTCTTGGACAGAATGATCTGGCCCACGATGGCGAGAATGATCGCGTACAGGATGGGCATGGGCACTTCCCCGAACAGCCTGTACTGGCTCAGCTGCTTGAAGGAGGTGTCAAAATTGGAGATGGCGACGTTGTTGGTCGTAATGGCAATGAACCCGTTGACCATATACTGCGTGCCCAGCGTGGCGATAAATACCGGCAGGTTGCTTTTGATCGCGAAGAATCCGTTGATGGTTCCCACCAGCGCCCCGGACAGGAGCGCACAAAGAATCGCCAGGGGCAGGGGCAGGCCCGCCTTCAGCGCCATCCCGCAGATGATGCCGCCCAGACTCGTCACGGCGCCGACCGACAGATCCAGGCCCTGGGATGCCAGCAGAAACGTCAGGGGCATCGCGACCATAAAGGAGAAGCTGGCGGTGCGCATGATATCCAGAATATTCCTGCGCATGAAGAAGTTCGGGTTCACGAAAGCCACCACGATCAGCAGCAGCACGAGCGGGAGCAGGGCGCCGAGTTCGTTTTTGCTGAGCAGGGCGCGCAGAAGGGTTTTGCCTTTCTGATTCTCTTTGCTCATCGTAAAAATCCTTTCTGATCCCTCCGGGGGAACGGATCCGGGGAAACGGATCCGCGGCTGTCCTTCCGGATGCCCTTCGTCAGGGCGTGTGGTTCCGGACGCGCCGGAGGGCGGCGGCAGAGCATGCCGTCGCCCTTTCCCGGTTCAGCCGGATCCGGCAAACAGGTTTCGTTTGATCAGGAGTTCATGTCCAGACCCATTTCCTCCACCCAGGCATCGATGTCGTCGGGCATGATGATGGCGGTACCGGAGTCGGTGTTGGCGGGAATGTCCTTGCCGTTGCGCAGGTCGTTGGCCAGCATCACCGCGTCGTGGCCCATCTTATACCACATCTGAGCGACGGTCGCCGCCATGGTTCCCTGCTGCATGCAGCGCAGGTTTTCGACCGCGTCGTCAATGCCGATGACGGTGAACTGCCCCTGCAGGCCCTCGGATTCCACATAGGTGGCCGCGCCCAGGCCGGCGTAGCAGTCGAAGGATACGAAGCAGTTGGTCTGCGGATTCGCCAGGCAGATGGCCGCCAGCTTGTCCTGGGAGATCTGGGCGGAGGAATTGCACTCCTCGCGGCGTACGACCTCGGCATCGGGCCGCAGCTCCTTCAGCCTCGCCTCAAACGCGTCCACCTGAGCGGTCTGGCCGGTATGGGCCAGGATGGTCTGCATGGTGGCCACGTGAATCTCCTTGTCGCCCATGCATTCGACCAGCGCCTCGGCGATGGTGCGGCCCAGGTTGATGTTGTCGGTGCCAATCAGATACGGAATATGGGGATCCGTCAGGCCGATGCCGACCATGGTGATGCCCTGGTCCACGGCCTTCTGCAGGATGTCCGCCATGGCGTCGTTGTCGGTGACGCAGGGGATCATGACATCCGCGCCGTTGCTGATCGCGGTGTCATGCAGGTTGAACAGCTCGGACATGTTGTTGTCCGTCGTGGGGCAGAGGTACTGGCCGTCCCAGCCCAATTCCTCGCAGGCTGCGTAGAAGCCCTTCTGGTACTGTCCCCAGGCAGGGCCGCCGCTCATGACGCCGAAGGAGTAGCATTTCACTTTATCGCCTTCCGCATTCGCGGCCAGGCAGAAGCTGAGCAACATGAACACAGCAATCATCATCGCAATGATCTTTTTCATTTTTCTGATTCTCCTTTTCGTTGATTCTGAATGGTTTGAGGGTTTCGTTTCGTCCTTGCATGTGATCCGTCGATTCTGCTTCTCCGTCCTTCTGTTTGTCCCCCGGCGTACCTCCTTTCGTTTCGGCTCAGGGCTTCGCAGCCATTGTTCGCGGGTTTGTCACGGATTCTGCCTGGCATACCAGGCGTTCACCTCTTCGGTGATCCGGTCCCCGCCCAGGCTGCCGAAAGACCCCAGCCATGCGTCAAATCCTTCATTCACCGGCACTTCCCCGATGATGATTCTGATGAATGCAAGCAGCTGCTCCTCCTGGATGGTGTTCCAGTGATCCTGCATATATGTACTCTGCGGGCCGTAATACGGCTCGTAGAACAGCAGTCCCTTTTCCTGGGCCTGGCTCGCGATCTCCATCGCGATGCCGTCCCGTTCGGCGGAGTTTCCGAACATCAGCGACCATTCGTACGCATTATCGCTGTGCAGCTTCTCCCAGTAAGCCAGCGCGTTGAAGTGGAGCGGGGTGAGATCGCCGCTTCGGTACGCCTCCTGGATCATCCGGTAGGCGCTCACATTCTCCCACGCGCTGCAGCATACATGCACCGGGGACAGCATCCAGGACGCGTTCTCGTCATAGATCCACCATCCGGAATCCGCGCCGTACCAGGAATAGTCCGCCATCGCGAACAGCTTGAAAACGGCTTCCGGGTAAGGGCATTTCCGACTGACCGCGACCCAGCCGTGCCCGTAGGGCTGCAGGCACTGCCGAACGTCCGGCGCGTCTGCGGATACCTTCGGCAGATCGATGCAGAACCAGTCCGCTTCCGGATCCGCTTCCCGGGCATCGCCCCAGCTCATGCCCAGCCAGTGGGCGCCGTAGACGATGCCGCACCGCCCGCTGAGCGCGTATTCCAGCATATCGCTGTTGGCCTTGGTAAAAAATTCCCGGTCCAGACATCCGTCCGCGTACAGCCCGGCCAGGAACGACAGCGCCTGCCGCGTCTCCTCCGTCGTGCCGCCCCATACCAGCCTTCCGTCCTTCTGCTCCCAGTACTCCGGGTAGGCGCCGAAGGCGGCGAAGATGCCCCTGGTCGTGTAATACAGGTCCTTGTCGATCCCCAGGCCGATGGTGTCGTCGATGCCGTTGCCGTCAAAATCCGCCGCCTGGAAGGCGAGCATGACGGCCTTCAGCTCCTCCAGAGTGGCGGGCTTTTCCAGATGCAGCCTGTCCAGCCAGTCCCGGCGGATCCAGATATAGGAAAACAGGTCCGTATCGGAAAGGCCCGCCGGGATGCCGTACAGCTTCCCGTCAAAGGTGGCCATCTTCAGCAGGTATCCGCCGTCGGATTCCCAGCTGGCTTTGTCCATCTGCGTGGCATACTGCTCGTACAGCTCCGACAGATCCCAGATCTGTCCGGACTGCGCCAGGGTCTGCAGATCCTCCTGACTGGATACCAGGAAAATATCCGGCAGCTTTCCAGACAGGATATCCATCCGGAGCCGCTGCTCATACTGATGATCCGCCACCCACCAGCTGGCCGTCAGGTTCATGTTGTACAGGCGCCGGGCAGCCTCGGTCCATCTGGTCCGGTCCCAGGTTTCCCCGTATTCCTCGGTGAACCGGTTCATGGCGTCCTGGGTCATGGGCTCGTAATAGTTCACGTAGGAAAGGCTGATCGGCTCGTCGTACGGCGCGATTTTATCCGTTTCCCCGTTCTCCGCATAATACCGGCGCATGGACGAAATCAGGGTATCGATCTTTTCGTCCCACTCCCCCCGCGCGCCGCCCGATTCCGCAAAGGATGCCGAACACAGGCATACAGACAGGAAGAATACCAATATCATTGTCCGCGCTTTTTTCATCTTCTGTTCCTCCGGTATCCGGGGAGCCGCCTTCGATGATTGCCAAAACTCTTTTCTTTTTCGCATACAGTATAGCGAAACCGTTCCGGCCCGGCAATCCATTATTCTGCCCCGGATGTCTGTTCTCTTGCGGTCCTTTCCCGCCATCGCAAAAAAACTGACCGTTTGGTCAGCTTTTTTGTCTGTACTGGCTCGGCGTCATCCCCGTGGCCTTTTTGAAAATCTGCAGAAAATACTTGTTGGAATAGAACCCGCACCGCTGTCCGACCTCGTTAACGGAAAGCGACGTGGACAGCAGGAGCTTCTGCGCGGCGCCGATGCGGATGTTGTTGATGTCGTTGGACAGGTTTTCGCCGGTGTGCTCCTTGTACAGTCTGGAAAGGTAGGACGGGCTGTAGTGAAACGTCTCCGCGATGGTGGACAGGTGAATGTCCTCGCTGTAGTGGCGCCGGATATAGTCCCTGACCCGGTCGATCAGCTGGTTCTCGTGGTCCGCCCCGATGGCTTTCCGGCGGATAAACAGCTCGTCGAAGGACTGCAGCACCGAGCGGATCCACTCCGGGCCGCTGACGCCGGCGCGGCTGAAGGCCTGCATCTGCATGAGCGCGGAGGAGGCCTCCCCGTTTTCGTCCGGCTCCGTCAGCTGGGACGCCTTCAGATACAGAAAGCCCAGGGCGTACGCTTCCGCCGTCGGATACAGGATATCCATGTTGGACACTTCCTCCAGCGGGGAGAGCAGATCAGTCAGCGTCTGGCGGAACTGCTCCGCGTCCCCGGTCCGGATATCATGCCACAGCAGTTCCAGACTTTCCGGGCTGATGCAGTCGTACCGCCGCCGGACCGCCGTCTCGCGGCTGACGCACACCTTCAGGGCCGCCGTATTCCAGAGCCCCTCCAGCTGATAGGTCATCTGGCTGTAGCTCTGGGGCAGCAGGCTCCAGGGAATGAACCGCTCCCAGACCACCGCGGCCAGGCGGGTCTGTCTGTTGCGCTCCAGGGCCTCGATGCACCGCTCCAACGCGTCGTTGATAAAGACCGCGTCCTCGCTTTCCGGTCCGCTCCCATCCGTCTGGGCCAGGGCGAGCATCTCGCCGCTGATCTGCACCAGCTGCAGCCGGATTCCCCGCCCGGCCAGATTCCGGTACAGGGCGTCGGCGATGTCCGGAAGAAACACCGCGGTCTGGTTCTGGTGGGCCGCGTCCAGTACGCCCAGAACCGGCATCACCGGTTTTTCGGGATCCAGATCCAGCCCGATGGCGGCCAGCTCCTCCCGCGAAGGCATTTCGGCCGGTTTCCGCAGCAGCTGGCGCACCGTTTCCGCCTGAATCTGCGGTTTCATACTTTCAATCTGCTGACCGAGCCGGGAGACCATCTGCTCCTTCTGCATCTCCGACGCGATCCAGTCCACCGCCCGCTGAAGGGAGCTGTGCAGCGCCTGCATGTTGTCCGACTTCAGCACATATTCCACCTGGTTGTACTTCGTCGCCTCATAGGCGTAATCAAACCGGTCGTATACCGTCAGGATAATGACGTAACACTGGGGCCAGACCCGTTTGACATTGCGCATCAGCTCGAGCCCGTCCATCATGGGCATGGAAACATCGGTGATGACCACGTCAAAGCGCATCCGCCGCAGCAGATCGAGCGCCTCGAAGCCGGAGCTCGCCCGGAACACCTCCGCGTCAAAATGCTGCTCCACATAGTTGCAGATGGTATTCAGGATCAGCAGCTCGTCGTCAACGGTCAGTATGCGTATCATTCCTGTTGCCTCCGTGAATATGCAGGCAGCACCGCAGGCCGCCCAGTTCAGACCGGGAAACCTCCAGCCGGCTGTCGTTGTGATAGAACAGCTTCAGCCGCCGCTGGATGTTCAGCAGCGCGACGCTCTTCATGGGATCGCTGCCGTCGGGACTGCGGAGCATGGCCTGCAGTTCGGCGATCCGTTCCTCCGTCAGGGACGGGCCGTTGTCGTCCACCGCAATATCGAGAATCTCCGGGGCCGTGAGGCAGAACCGGACCTCGATGACCCCGCCTTCCCGGTTCTGCCACAGCCCGTGCTCATACGCGTTTTCGATCAGCGGCTGGAGAATCAGCTTCGGAACCTCCATGCTCAGGGCGGCCTCCGGCACCTCGCCGAAGCGGCAGTCAATTTTGCTGGAAAACCGTAGCTTCTGGATCTCCCCGTAGGCTTTCGCGTATTCCACTTCCTGGGCCAGGGCGGCCGTCTGGCCGGACCGGGTGATATATCCCAGGTATTTGCCGAGAATATCCGCGTAGGGAATCGCCCGCTCGTAATCCTCTTCCTCAAGCAGCGCCCGCAGGTTAAAGTAGGTGTTGTATAGAAAATGCGGATTGATCTGATACTGCAGCTGGCTCAGCTCTGCCCGGGTCGTCAGCAGCTGCATGGCGTATTTTTGCTCGATCAGCTCCTGAATCTGTTCCGCCATGCGGTTGAACTGGTCGTATACATCCTGGTATTCCGTGGCCCAGGTTTTCCCCAGCCGGGTCGTCAGGTCGCCCTTGCGCACCTTCCGGATGGCCTGCTGCAGCTGGCGCATGGGGCGGCTCACCGCCCGGTACAGGATAATCATGAGCCCGATTCCAACGATCAGGGAAACGGTAACCAGCAGCGTGTTTTCCGTGCTGTAGCTGTCCAGCTTCCCGGAGATGGCCCGCCAGGGCGTCACCTGATACAGGCAAAGATCCATATTTCCGATGGCGGCCCAGGTGACGACGCAGTTTTCCCCGTTCACGTCCATCCGGACGGACCCGGTGGGGTTCCCTTCCGTATGGATCACGGCGGGAATCCCGCCCACGGCGGCGCTGTCGCGCAGCGCGCAGTAGAATTTCGCCTCCCCCTCCCGAATCACGGACAGCAGCAGGTTCGATTCGGACAGCTCCACGCTGAACTGCTCCAGGTACATCTTCAGAAAGGTACTCGGGACCCTCGCCGTGACGATGACGCGCATGTCCTCCGGATTCCCGTTCTCGGGATTATCCTGCGGCACCCAGAAGTAGAGATCGCCGTCCGCCAGCGCGATGCTGCCCGGCTCCCGCACGATGCGTTCCAGCAGCCGTCGCTGCGCCTCCGACAGATCCACGATGGAGGTGGAGGTCATCATCTTGCCCTTGTCCATGATGTAGATCTGAATGCTCTGGACATATCCCAGGGAAAGCTGCTTGATGCTCAGCTCCGACCAGAAGCGCCGGGCGCTCTCCAGATAGTGCGACCCCAGCAGGTCCTGCTCCATGGAAACCCGCAGATCCCGCCACGCGTTGTCGGAAAAGATGCTGTAGGCTTCCGAATAGAAGGTGTAAAAATCGTTGTTGATCAGCTTCGCGAAGGAAAGCGTTTCCTCCGTTTTCGCCTCGATGATGGACTGCTCGTAGCTCTGGGACGCCTTGTAGTTGATATAGGACAGGGAAAGGAACTGCGTTAGCAGCATGGCCGCGCAGATCAGGATAATCAGAATCAGCAGCGAACGCCATTTCCGTTTTTTCACGCGCAGATGTCCCCCTTTCCTGTTCAGCGCAGTCCCCGCAGCAGGCGCCTTTCAGGCCCTTTTAGCCAAACACGCCACCACGGAGCAGCCCTGTTATCAGGACCGCGTGCCGGCGGTGGCGTGTTCGTATGATTTGAGTAAGTGGAGATGAGGGGAGTTGAACCCCTGTCCGAAGAACCGTCAACAGAACTTTCTCCGAGCGCATTCCGTGGTTTAAATTCCCCCCGTCAGCCGATCACAGAAAACCTGCCGGGAGAGTAGCTTCATAATTACGGATACCGCCGCAAAGCTTAAGCGGCACTCGTTCCCTGCGAAAATGACGCCGGAGATCTGAGCCGCAGGCGCTCAGGTCCGACGCGCGGCATTAAGCCGCGAAAGCAAAATTGCTATTGTCAGTTATTGTTTTTCCCCGTTTTTACGCGGTACAGGGTCCGCGGCTCGCTTATCCTGCCTCCGTGATCCCCGTCGAAACCGGATCATCCCCATATTTCGCGGAGAAGAAAGGCCTTTCGCTGGTTTACCGCTTACTTTTGCTGGCTGCGCAGGGCCCGCTGGATTTCCCGGTCGGAATCCCGTTTGGCCATGCTGTCCCGCTTATCATGCAGCTGCTTGCCCTTGCACAGGCCCAGCTGCACCTTCATGCGCCCATCCTTCAGATAGATTTCCAGGGGAACCAGCGTGTACCCCTGGCGCATGACCAGCGCGTCCAGCTTGCGGATTTCCTTCCGGTGCATGAGCAGCTTTTTCGGCCGCAGGGGATCCCGGTTGTAGATGTTGCCCTGTTCGTAGGGGCTGATATGCATCCCTTCCACCCAGACTTCGCCCTTGCGGATCTGCGCCCAGCTTTCCTTCAGGTTCACCTTTCCCAGACGGATGCTCTTGACCTCCGTCCCGAAAAGCGCGACGCCGCATTCGTACCGTTCCTCCACAAAATAGTCGTGGAAGGCCTTTTTGTTGGTGGCGATCACTTTGATCCCCTGCTGATGCGGCATCCCTTTCCTCCTCCTTTCCGGAACCTATTATATCAGATTCAGGGCAATCGCTTATTGCTAAATCTTGAATAATTTATTACAAAAGTGTTACCAAAAGGATTTTTAACCTGCGTTGCTGAAGTAAT
>CADBTC010000351.1 GCA_902797445.1 uncultured Eubacteriales bacterium
CAGTATAAAAATCTGTATCCCTGCAATGTGTGCGCGGCCCCGCTGCGGCCATGAGGGACCGGTGGGAAAGCCTCCGCGCCAGACTGCATCCGCTTCCGGAGGGAAGATGCCTGGTGGGACTCAGCGGCGGAGCGGATTCCGTGGCACTGCTGACGCTGCTGCATGAGATTCCCGGGGCGGAGATGGAAGCCGTGCATATTAACCATGGGCTGCGGGGCGAGGAATCCGACGGGGATGAGCGTTTCGTTCGGACCCTGTGCAAGGAGATGGGCGTGCCGCTGTGGGTCCGGCGGGTGGACCTGGGGTCCCGCAGGGATGAGAATACCGCGAGAGAAGCCCGATACGCCGCGTATGACCAGATTCTGCGGGAGCGGGAGATCCGATGCCTGGTGCTGGCCCACCAGCGGGACGACCAGGCGGAAACGGTGATGATGCGGCTGCTGCGGGGCGCGGGCCCGGAAGGGATGCGGGGGATGAAACGGCTGGAAGCGCGGCGGGGATATGTGCTCCTGCGCCCCATGCTGGATCTGTCCGGATCTGAGCTGCGGGAGGCCCTCCGGGAAAGGGGGATTTCCTGGAGGGAGGACCGGACCAATCAGGAAACGGATTACTTCCGGAACCGGATCCGTCTGCAGCTCCTGCCCCAGATGGAAGCGCTGGCTCCCGGCGCGGCGGAACGCCTGTGCCATACGGCGGAACTGATCGGGCAGGACGCGGATGCCCTCGAGGCGGAAGCGGAAGCGCTGCTGGAAGGATCCAGCGGCGAGGGATGGATCCTGACGGAGCCCCTGGAACAGGCGTCGGAAGCGGTCCGGTCCCGGGCCCTGCGCATCTGGTGGAACCGAAGCGGCCCCTTGCGAAAGCAGCGAGGGCTCACCTATTCCCAGACCAGGCGCCTGGAGGCGCTGCTGGGGAAGCATCCGGGAGAAACGGAAAACCTGCCGGCAGGATGGCGGGTCCGCCGAAGGAAGGACAGGCTGATCCTGATCCAGCCAGCGGAGATAAAAACAGAAGAGAAACGGACCGGCATCCCGTGCGAGGGCCGGGAGGAGGAGACACGATGATCGCAGCAAACGGCGCGCTTTATCAGGATCTGACGAAGATTCTTGTGACCCGCGAGGAGATCGAACAGAAGGTGGAAGAGCTGGGGAGACTGATTACCGCGGAGTATCAGGGCCGGTCTCCGGTGCTGATCTGTGTGCTGAAGGGGGCGACCGTCTTCTTCGCGGACCTGGCCAGGGCCATCGATCTGCCGATTACCATTGATTTTATGGCCCTCTCCAGCTATGGCAGCGCCACCAAATCCAGCGGCGTTGTCCGGGTGATCAAGGACCTGGATCAGGATATTCTGGACAAGGATGTAATCATCGTGGAGGATATTGTGGACTCCGGGGTGACGCTGAATTATCTGAAGGGTATGCTCATGCACCGCGGAGCGGCGTCCATCAAGATCGTGACGCTGCTGGACAAACCGGCCCGCCGCCGGGTGAAGGATCTGCGGGTGGATTTCAGCTGCTTTAATATTCCGGACGAATTCGTCGTCGGATATGGACTGGACTACGATCAGAAGTACCGGAATCTGCCGGATATCGGGGTGCTGAGCCCGAAGGTATACGAAAAGTAAGCGGGATGCGTGCTTCCCCTGCGGAGGAAAGAAAGCCGGCGGGGAAGAATCAAGGAGGACAAAACATTGAAGAAAAACCGCGGATTGATGGGATACCTGGTCCTGCTGGGGGTGCTGCTCATCATCGCCATTCTGATGAACGGCGGGATGCAGGAACCGGTTTCCAAGCGCATCGAGTATCCCCAGTTCCTGAAAATGGTGGAGGAAGACAAGGTCGCCAGGGTGGCGATCCGCAACAACTCCCTCGTGGGACTGACGAAAACCACGAAGGTCTCCGGCGCCGATTTTCCGGACCGGGATTACGATTTTGAAACAACCATCGGCGGTGATTTCTACAGCACCGTCCTGACCATGGCGGCCAAGAAACAGGGAATTGATCCGGATCTGGTCTCCGTGGAGGATCTGAGCTTTGAAATTGAGTATCGGGCGCCGGTGACGATTCCCTGGTGGTACGAATTCCTGCCCTATCTGATCATGCTGGCGCTGATGGTCATTTTCTGGATTTACATGCTGCGGGGCCAGGGCATGGGCGGCGGCAAGAATGTGATGAACTTCGGGCGCAGCCGCGGCCGGATGCAGGACGCCTCGAAAAACAAGGTCACCTTTGCGGACGTGGCCGGGGCGGACGAGGAAAAGGAAGAGCTGGAAGAGATGGTGGACTTCCTGAAGAACCCGAAGGCCTATACGGATATGGGCGCCCGGGTTCCGAAGGGCGTGCTTCTGGTCGGCCCTCCCGGAACGGGCAAAACGCTGCTGGCCAAGGCGGTGGCCGGGGAAGCGGGGGTTCCCTTCTTCTCCATCAGCGGCAGCGACTTTGTGGAAATGTTTGTGGGCGTCGGCGCCAGCCGGGTCCGCGACCTGTTTGATCAGGCCAAGAAGGTGGCGCCGGCCATCGTGTTCATCGATGAAATCGACGCCGTGGGCCGGCATCGGGGCGCGGGACTGGGCGGCGGACATGATGAGCGGGAACAGACGCTGAACCAGCTGCTTGTGGAAATGGACGGCTTTTCCATGAACGAGGGGATCATTGTCATGGCAGCCACCAACCGGCGGGATATCCTGGATCCCGCGCTGATGCGGCCCGGCCGGTTTGACCGGCAGGTGACGGTCAACTATCCCGATCAGGACGGCCGGGTGGCCATTCTGAAGGTGCACAGCCGCGGCAAGCCCCTGGCGGACGACGTGGATCTGGCCAATATCGCCAAGCGCATGCCCTACGGGACCGGCGCGGATCTGGAAAACGTCATGAACGAGGCCGCGATCCTCGCCACCAGGGCGAGGAAAAAGGCCATCGACCAGCAGCTGCTGGTGGACGCCATTGCCCGGGTCCAGATGGGGCCGGAGAAGAAGAGCCACAAGGTCAGCGAGAAGGACCGGCGCATGGTGGCCTATCACGAGGGCGGGCATGCCGTTGTGGGGCATGTGCTGCCGGGATGCGACGACGTTCATCTGATTACCATTGTGCCCCGGGGACAGGCGGCCGGGCATACCCTGGCCCTGCCGGCGGAGGAGCATGACAATATCAGCCGCAGCGAGCTGATGGATCAGCTGGCCATGATGCTGGGCGGGCACGCCGCGGAAGAGGTCGCCCTGGGCGAGATCTATACCGGTTCCTCCAGCGACCTGAAGCGGGCGACGGAGATCTGCCGGAAGATGGTGACCCAGTTCGGCATGAGCGAGGAAATCGGCACCATCTATCTGGGCAGCGACCAGGAAGTTTTCGTGGGCATGGAATTCGGCCAGAGCCGGGAATACAGCGAGGAAGTCGCCGCCCGGATCGACCGGGAGGTCAGCCGGATGCTGGAGGAAGCATATAACCGGGCGAAGGAAATCCTGCGGAAGAACAAGGATAAGCTGGATATGCTGACGGAGGCGCTGCTGAAGCAGGAGACGCTGAACCGGGCGGAGTTCGTGGCACTGATGGACGAAGGAAAGATGCCCGACGGCTCCGACACGGACAAGCCCCGGCAGCTGGATCAGATTCTCGCGGATCGGAAGGCGGAAGAAGCCGCGGAGCGTAAAGCAGAGGAAGCAGCCACGGAGACGG
>CADBTC010000352.1 GCA_902797445.1 uncultured Eubacteriales bacterium
AGCCAATCTGGATGACCTGATGTATGCAGCCTACAACAATAAGAAAGATATCAAAGAGCGGGTGGCAAAAATTGTTACGACCTATCATCCGCAGAATCCAGAGATCACCGTTGTCAAAGATGGGAAATATCGTTCCCTGCTACACGAAGATGAGGTCGATGATTCGAACTCTGTTATTACGAACCGGCGACCGAAACCGACGGAGTGATAATCCGTTCTTCTATCCCTTCGGTGTAATACCTCTTTTATATCTCTCAGTTATTTTTCCCTTTTCAACGAGGAGTATTCATGGTATGCATGTTTTTTTAAAAGATCCCCGCTTTCGGGGAATTAAGCCGTTTTCAAACAAAATATGGCTCAGTTCCCCAACTATGCATGGGGATGAGCAGCGCTGGGTTGACGAGGCCATCCGGACCAACTGGGTGTCCACCGTCGGCGCCAACATC
The DNA here is from genome assembly GCA_902797445.1 of uncultured Eubacteriales bacterium. GTDB lineage: Bacteria > Bacillota > Clostridia > Christensenellales > Aristaeellaceae > Aristaeella. The sequence continues at coordinate 447 of CADBTC010000352.1, forward strand.
AATGAGGTGGAAAAAACCCTTGCGGACTATATCGGTGTCCGGTATGCTGTTGCCCTTTCTGCCGGTACGGCCGCGCTTCACCTTGCCACCAGGCTGGCTGGGGAAAAACTCTACGGTCAGGCGCGCCCTAATGCTGGAACTTTGGGCGGGCACAAGGTCTTCTGCTCCGACGTAACCTTCGATGCCTCCATCAATCCTGTCGCCTATGAGGATGGCGAGGCGGTCTTCATTGATACCGAATATGACACGTGGAATATGTCTCCTGCTGCCCTGGAAAAAGCCTTTGAGCTCTACCCGGATGTCCGACTCGTTGTCATCGCCCATCTTTACGGCACGCCCGGTAAGATGGAAGAGCTGAAAGCCGTCTGTGATGCCCACGGCGCCCTGATCGTCGAAGATGCCGCCGAGTCTCTCGGCGCGAAATATAAGCTGAACGGCCACTGGGCAGAGACCGGCACGCTCGGCGATTATAACTGTATCTCCTTCAACGGCAACAAGATCATCACCGGCTCCTCCGGCGGCATGTTCCTGACCGACTCCAAAGTGGACGCCGACAAGGTCCGCAAATGGTCCACCCAATCACGCGAAGCGGCTCCCTGGTACCAGCATGAAGAGATCGGCTATAACTACCGCATGTCCAACATCATCGCGGGCATCATCCGCGGTCAGATCCCCTATCTGGATGAGCACATCGCCCAGAAGAAAGCCATCTATGAACGCTACAAAGAGGGACTGAAAGATCTCCCGGTCAACATGAATCCCTTTGATGCCGAAAACAGTCTCCCCAACTTCTGGCTCAGCTGTCTGCTCATCGACCCCGACGCCATGGCCCCGCATGTTCGCGGAGAGCAGGAGGAACTTTGGCAGCAGGAATCCGGCAAATCCTCTCCCGGCGAAATCCTCTCCGCCATTTCTGCCTTCAACGCCGAGGGCCGCCCAATCTGGAAGCCCATGCACATGCAGCCGATCTACCGCACCCACGCCTTCATCACATCCGAGGGCAGCGGCCGCGGCCAGTCCAATGCCTATATCGCCGGTCACAGCACTGACGTCGGCGCCGACATCTTCCGCCGCGGCCTCTGCTTGCCCAGCGACAACAAGATGACTTCAGAACAGCAGGACGGAATCATCGAAATCATTCACAGGTGCTTCATTTGAGGATAGAATCATGTCACATAAACCCTATGGGCCTTATGAAAAATACTTCAAGCGTCCTTTGGACTGTGTTTTATCAGCCGGAGCACTGGTTGTCCTGTCTCCGGTTATGGGTGTGACGGCTATTCTTGTAAAAAAGAAGCTGGGAAGCCCGGTTCTTTTTAAACAGGATCGGCCTGGAAAAGAAGGGAGGGTTTTCAAGCTCTATAAATTCCGCAGTATGACAGATGAACGGGATGAGAACGGCAAATTACTGCCCGATGAGGTCAGACTTACTGCTTTTGGTAAGAAATTGCGCAGCACCAGCTTAGACGAATTGCCTGAACTTTTCAACATCATCAAAGGCGACATGGCTGTTGTAGGTCCCCGTCCTCTGCTTGTTCAGTATCTAAATCGATATAATGAGCATCAAGCCAGACGGCATGAAGTCCGTCCTGGCTTTACCGGCTTGGCCCAGGTGCACGGCCGCAATGCTATTACTTGGGAAGAGAAATTTAACTGGGATGTCCAGTACGTGGATCACATTACTTTCCTCGGTGATTGGAAGATTATCATCAAAACGGTAGCTACAGTATTGAAGCGTGAAGGAATCAATGCGACAGATGATGTAACTATGCCGGAATTTATGGGGAATGAGGTAAAGTAATGGACTGGTATAGAATCCGCCATACAATCGGAATGTGTCTTTGTACGACGGCTATTAAACGGGCTGCCTATCTGAAAAAACATGATATTCTTTATCATATCGGTGATAACTGCATGACTATGTTTCGCAAGATCCCGCTATACCCCAAATTGATTTCATTCGGCGAGAATGTCTGGATTGCCGCTGGTGTCAGTTTTTCCACCCATGATGTCATTTACAGAATGCTGAATTACAGAGAGAAAAGTGATGATTTCCAGGAATTCATCGGTTGTATTGATATACGGGATAACGTTTTCATCGGCACAAATTCAACCATTCTCTCCAATGTCACAGTAGGTCCAGATACGATTATTGCCGCAGGAAGCCTCGTGAATCATAGCATCCCCGGAAACGGCGTATATGGGGGTGTGCCCGCGAGATATATATGCTCACTGGATGACTTCATGCAGAAAAGAAAAAACCTCCCCAAAATAGAGATTACTCGGGGAAAAGGCGGATTATCAGAAGAGACTGTGGCTGCTTGCTGGAAACGGTTTAGCGATTTGAAAATTCAACAAAATCATTAGAAAGTTAGAAATACATGAAGAATCTTATCATCATTGCTGCCGGCGGATGCGGACGGGAAGTCCTCCAATGGGCTAAAGATGTCAATAAAGTGGAAAACAGATGGCACATTAAAGGATTTCTGGATGATAATCTGAAGGCTCTGGACGGACTGAAATGTGACATAAAGATCCTGTCAACAGTTGAAGATTATGTTCCTGACCCGGATGATGAGTTCGTCTGCTGCATCGGAAACAGCAATGTACGGAAAATGGTCGTGGAAAAGCTGAAAGCCAAAGGTGCTGTGTTTGCCACTCTTGTCCACCCGAACGCTGTAATAGCAGATTCCTGTACGCTTGGCGAGGGCGTGATCATTTATCCATATGCTCTTATCTCTGATAATGCTGTGATTGGTGATCAATGTATCATAAATATGTATTCTTCCGTTGCGCATGATTCCGTTTTGGGAGAGTATTGTACAATCAGCGCACACTGTGACGTAACGGGCATGTGTACGCTTGGCGACAGAGTGTTTATGGGTTCAACTTCTCAGATTGTACCCGGCACGAGAATAGGCGATGATGTTTACATTTGCGCAGGAAGCACCGTTATGACGCGAGTAAGAGACAGGAAAAAAGTACTCGGAAATCCTGCCAAAATGGTGAGTTTTTGATATCGGAGGATAGAGATTATGGAACAATTCCTGAGTTTTGTAGCTGAGATCATGGAAGAAGATGCGGTGTCCATGGATACGCCATATAAGGTGGGTAAGTGGGACTCCTTGATGATGCTGACTTTGGTTATGGAACTGGAGGCGGAATATGGGGTTTCGATTCCAATGGAGAAGTTGGGGAATGTTAACACGCTGGCAGACCTGTATGAATTTGTGAAATAAAAACAAAGCCTAATTCAATGCCATATGGTTCTGTATGAAGGAGAGCTTTTCGGGAATGAGTGAGAAGAAAAAAATAGCACTGCTATCGAATATTACCGCTGATCTGATTGCAGGGAAACTGCGCAGAAAATACGACTTTTATCTCCCGGAAGGCTTTGATACCTGGGTTCAGGAAGTTATTAATCCGACATCCAGGATCTACATCGAAAGTTTGGATGCGGTGATCGTCCTTTTGGATGGGACAGAAGCAAGAAACTGGAAAACCGCAGAAGAAGGGCTGGAGAGAATCTCTCTGTGGAAACAGGCGCTGACTGGATTAATAAACAACACCACCGCGCTTCCCGTTTTCATCTCTACTATTGACA
>CADBTC010000353.1 GCA_902797445.1 uncultured Eubacteriales bacterium
AGACGACACTGCAGGTGGTGCTCCGCCAGTTCGTCGTCCTGGGGGACACTGTTAACCTGATCGGCAGCCAGAACCTGGCGGAATACAATGAATTCGCCCGGGTTGACTATATCGCCCTGAAGGATGCCACCATCGTGGTGGCCATTATCCCGATCCTGCTGCTGTACCCGGTCGTCCTGAAGTATTATACAAAGGACATCATGGCCGGGGGCGTGAAAGGATAAATAAGAAAAGGAGGTCTACCCATGAAAAAGCTCGTTTCCCTTCTCCTTGCCTGTGCCATGCTGCTGGCCGTGTCCATCAGCTTTGCGGACGGCATCGGCACCCCTGATAACCCGGTTGTGGTTACTTACCTGTGCAAGGACGTTCTGCCGGACGAAGTCGATACGGCCTCCGTGATGGAAGCCGTTGAAGCGGGCATGGCCGCGCAGGGCAACTATGTGGACATCGTCGTGCTGGAAGCACCGGCCGGAAAATACATTGATGTGGTTCCGCTGGCCTTCCGGACCGGAGAGATCAATCCGGACATCATCTACTTCCAGGGCAACACGGATATCCCGGTTGTGGCGGAAAACCTGCTGCTGGACCTGACGGACTATGTGGCGAACTCCACCTATGTGAAGAAGCTGATGGGCGGGCATTCCGTGGCCAGAATGGCGAATTCCCCCTATCTGCTCTGGCTGGCGCCGGCCTCCGTTTCTGTTCCCGCGATTCGGAAGGACGTGGCCGCGAAGCTGACCACCTTTGAAACGCTGCTGGCGGATCCTACCGTGGACAACTACTACAACTTCTTCAAGGAAATCAAGGATTCCGGCGCCGCGGTCTATGCTGTGGGCGGAGACGGCAGCACCGGCCGCCTGGACAGCTATTTCAACCATGCCTTCGGTGTCACCTCCACCATCATGAAGGGTGAGGACGGCAAATACAATTACTACTACATCTCCGATGCCGAGAAGGCGAAGCTCCAGTTCTACGCGAAGCTGTACGCGGAAGGCCTGCTGGATCCGGACTATATCACCATGACCTGGGATACGCTGGAGCAGAGCTTCTACGAGGGCGAAACTGCCACGATCTGCGGCCGAGCCGGCGACGTGGTGCAGGTGTATGACGTGAAGGTTCAGTCCCTCTTCGGCGAGGACGGCGCGCTGGTGTGCATGCCCCCCGCCAAGGGCGTGAGCCAGGCTTACAAGTCCGTGGACGTGACCAAGGAGGAGCGCGGCTTTGGTATCAATGCCACCGCTTCCAAGGAAGTTCAGGACGCTGCCTTCGCAATCTTTGAGTTCATGGCCAGCCCCGAGGGCCGCAAGATCGACCTGCTGGGTGCTGAGGGCGTGCACTACAACGTGGAGGACGGCACGGTGGTTTACACTCCCGCCTGGGATGCCTACTGGGCCCGTTGGTTCCCCACTACCGAAGGCCTGCCCGAGGATATTAAGCTGGCCAAGCCGGTGATGACCGAGGCAGCGACGGAGTCCCTGGCCCTGGCCGCCAAGTATTACGCGGATGACATCAATGTCGCGGTTCCCGATGAGCTGCAGCCTCTGTACGCCGCTGTGGTTTCCGTGTATAATGAGTACTCCAGCGACTTCATCCGCGGAGTCCGCTCCTTTGACGACTGGGATGAGTTCGTGGCGAAGTATAACGAAGTGGGCGGAGCCCAGCTGAGCGAATATTTCGGAACGGTACTTCCCTGACATACGTTTGGGAGGGAAGCCTTCGGGCTTCTCTCCCTTTATTCCGGGCTTTTTCCGGGCGCCTTCGGGGAGAAGGCGCCCGTCCCATAAACGGGCCGGCACTCTGACGACAAACCACAGGCTGAATAAAGGAAAAGAAAATCATGGATTTACAAACAATGCAGGAGAAAATCTACGCCGGGTTTCTGGGCATGAATATCGGCATCCGGCTGGGGGCTCCGGTGGAGCCCGCCTTCTGGTCCTATGAGCGGATTCGGGACGTTTACGGAGAAGTACGCGGATATGTCAAGGACTTTATCCACTTTGCCGCCGATGACGACGCCAACGGACCCGTTTTTTTTCTCAGATGCCTGAATGACACGGAAGGCCGGGAGCCTACGCCGGAGAGCGTGGCTGAGGCCTGGCTGAACTATGCCCGGGAGGGAATCGGGATGTTCTGGTGGGGCGGATACGGCGTCAGCACGGAGCATACGGCCTATCTGAACCTGAAGAACGGGATTCCCGCACCCCGGTCGGGCTCCGCGGATCAGAACGGGGCCGTTCTGGCGGAGCAGATCGGTGGGCAGATCTTTATCGACACCTGGGGGCTGATCGCGCCGGGGAATCCGGAGCGGGCCGCCGGATGGGCGAGGACGGCGGCCTCCGTGTCCCACGACGGAGAGGGGCTGAACGGAGCAGCGTTTATCGCCGCCTGCATTGCCCGGGCCTTTAACGCCCGGAGTATGGATGAAATTATTCGGGCGGGGCTTTCGGTGATCCCTCCGGAGAGCCTTTACGCGGCTGTGGCGAAGGCTGTCATTGACTTCCATGGGCGGCATCCGGAGGACTGGAGAGCCTGTCGGGCCATGCTGGAAGCGGAATGGGGATATGACCGGTATCCCGGCGCCTGCCATATCATTCCAAACGCAGGGGTGTGCGTCCTGGCGTTGTGCTATGGGGGAGGCGATTTCTCCCGGACGGTGGAGATCGCCACCATGTGCTCCTGGGATACGGACTGCAACGCGGGCAACGTGGGGACTATCGCCGGGGTGTTTACCGGCCTGGCCGGCATTCCGGAGCATTACCGGACCCCGATCAACGATCATCTGATCCTCAGCGGCATTTCGGGATACCTGAACAGCCTGGACATTCCCACCTACTGCCGGGAGCTGGCGGACTGGGCCCTGCGGCTTGGCGGGGAAGCCGTGCCGGAGGCGGTACGCACCGTGCCGGAGAAAGGAATCCACTTTGACTTCTCCCTTCCGGGCAGCACCCATGGCTTTGAGAGCACTGCCCCGGAGATCTGCCGGATCCGGCACGCCCGGGAAGAGGATGCGCTGGAAATCCTGCTGGACCGCAGCACCAGGGGACAGGCGGCCAGCGTCTTTTATAAGCCCTTCTACCGAAGAAAGGACTTCAGTGACGAGCGGTATATGCCGGTCTTCTCGCCGCAGCTGTACCCGGGGCAAAAGCTTCGCTTTGCCCTTTCCTGGCGGAAGGCCGCCGGGGAGGGCATCCTGCTGACGCCCTATGTGCGGGACAGCCTGACGGGAAAGACGGAGCGGGGACTCGGAGAAATTGTGCGGGAAAGCAGGGAGAACCTTGAGCTTTCCTTTACCGTTCCGGATACGGACAGCGGCCTTCTGGACGAGGCGGGGCTGATCATCGAGCCCCTTTCGCCGAAGAAGTCGGCGGACGCCGGCAGCCTGCTTCTGCGCGATTTCCGGATAGAGGGGAGCGGGCACCTCCGGATCAGAATGGATCGCATGCCCACGGAATTCGCATCCATGCTGCCCTTCTCCCATCTGCGGGGATCCTGGACCGTGGAGGGGGACCGGCTGCACATGCTCTCTCAGGAAGGGGCGGAATCCTTTACGGGGCCCTACTTCGAAAAAGACGAAAAGGTTTCCTGTCGGATTCTTCCCGCTCACGGGGAAACCCAGTTCGTTTCCCTCCGCGTTCAGGGAGCCCGGAGGGGCTATTACGCGGGACGGAACGGCAACGGAAAGGCCGCTATCTGGAAAAAGAGCTGCGGGCAGATTCTCCTGCTGGCGGAATCGGAGGTTTCCTGGCCCCTGGGGGAGGAAAAGACGGTGGAATTCTCCGCCCGGGGAACCCGGCTGGAACTGTCCGTGGACGGAAGAACCGCAGCCTGCACGGAGGACGGGGAGCTGACATACGGCATGACGGGTTGCGGAAGCTTCGGTCCGGCCAGGTGCTTCTTCAGGGACTTTGAGTTTAGCTTTACAGACTAATCAACCGACGGGATTCAGAGAAAGGATAAGGGCATGAAAAGCAGAAAAGAACTGAGAGAAAACCCCGAGCTGCTGCGGGACCGGGTCCGGGGCTCGCTGTGTGGCGTGGCCATCGGGGATTCCTTCGGGGATGCCTCCCGGAAGCCGGACAACCAGATGGCCTACGGATTTACGACGGACTTCAACAAGGGGGCCAGCTGGTCCACGGACGACACGGAGTTTGCCCTGCTGACTGCCAGAACGCTGATTCAGTGCGGCGGAAAGCTGACTTCGGACCGGGTGGTGGAAGCCTGGCTGGAAAATGTGGCCACCCAGGATGAATTCAAGCGTGGAGGAGCCAGCGAGTTCGAGGCAAGCCGCAACCTGCGGAAAGGGCTGCGGCCTCCGCTGACAGGAAGATACAACGCCTATGCTCACTCCGACGGAGCGGCCATGCGGATCGCGCCCATCGGCATCTTCTGCGCGGGAGATCCGGAGAGAGCGGTGGAAATGGCCCGGATAGAGGCGGAGATCAGCCATGACCGGGAAGGCATCTGGGGAGCCCAGGCGGTGGCGGCGGCGGTGGCCTGCGCCATCGCGGACGGATCTATCGAGGAAATCTGGGAAGCCGCCATGGCCCCCATTCCGGAGGAGACCTGGTTCCGAGCCAGCATGCTGAAGGCACGGGAAATCGTGGAAAAAGCCGAAGGGGATCTGCTCCGGGCCTGGATGCCGCTGCATGATGAGCTGTGGACCAGTTATAAGGCCTGTGTCAGTGAGGCGGTCAGCGCCGCGTTCGGCGTGTTGCTGCTGAGCCATGATTCCTTCCGCACGGGTGTGACTGTCGCCGGAAACTTCGGCCGGGACGCGGACACGATCGGCGCCATCGCGGGCTCCATTCTCGGCGGAATGTACGGCGCTTCCTCCATTCCGGCAGGGTGGGCCGACAAGACCCGGTATCCCACGGGCACCTGCCTGCTGTTTACGAAGGGCATCGATATTCTGTCCGTCGCGGATCAGCTGACGGACCTGATTCTGGCGGACAAATGATCCGGCGCACATGACCAGGAATGCCGGAG
>CADBTC010000354.1 GCA_902797445.1 uncultured Eubacteriales bacterium
GAGCGGTGCAAATGCTGCTGGAAGGATGATCTGTCGCCGGTGATCGACCGTATCTTTGCCGCAGATGCGCTGATTATTGGTTCCCCGATCTATCTGGGGGACGTGACCAGCCAGGTGCATGGATTGATTGAAAGGCTGCATTTCTGCGCGCTGTCCTACGATGATTATGCCAACTACTTTACCGGAAAGGTCAACGTGGGGATCATTCTGACCATGAATGCGCCGAAGACGTTCTACAACCTTGCTTACAGGAAGAAAGCAAAGGAACTGACCGAGAGCTTTCAGGCGCTGAACGGATCGGTAGAGGTTTATGCCTTCTGCGATACGCTGCAGGTGACGGATTACAGCCAATACAGCATGGCCGGCTTCAATGAGGAACACAAGAAGGAGATGCGGGCCAGGCAGTTTCCGCAGGACCTGGAGAAGGCTTTTCAGATGGGAGCCCGCCTCAGCAGCGGTAAGTGAATGATTTGACAGCGCTGTCTGAGGCGCAGCAGTATGGAAACATGAAAACTGGACGGTGGAGGAGGAAACACGATGATTTCAATGCACATGAGTTTCCGGGCCTTCTCCCTGCGGAGAAACGTGGAGATAAACGCGCTGATTCCGCGGGGTACGGACGAGCATGCGGGCGGTCTGGGGGACGGGTCGCCGTTCAAAACGCTTTATCTCCTCAACGGCTACGGCGGAAACTGCGATGACTGGCTGCTCAATACCCGCATCAGCCTGTATGCGAAGCAGCATAATATGGCGGTTATCATGCCGTCGGGTGAAAACAGTTTTTATCTGAACAATGACGATATTCATGCGGGGTACACGGAATTTGTGGGAAAAGAGCTGGTGGAAATGACCCGCGCGCTGTTCCCGCTGTCCCGCAGACGGGAGGATACGCTGATCGGCGGCCTGTCCATGGGCGGCTACGGCGCGCTGCATACCGGCCTGGCTTTTCCGGAAACCTTCGGATCGGTCATCGCGCTGTCCTCCGCGCTGATTCAGAATACGGTGATCACCATGCCGGAGGATTTCAGCAATCGCTTTGCCGATTACTGTTACTACCGGACCGTATTCGGGGAGCCTTCCAGACTGGCGGAAAGCGACCGGAACCCCGAGGTGCTGGCCCGGAGGCTGAAACAGGAAAACGCAGCGATTCCGAATATCTATATGGCTTGCGGGACGGAAGATTTCCTGATCCGGGAAAACCGGGCCTTCCATCAGCTGCTCAATGATCTGGATATCGCCCATGAATATGCGGAGGGTCCCGGTGTCCATGACTTTGACTTCTGGGATGCATACATCCGCAAGGCGCTGGACTGGTATGCAAGGGAGGAGTCATGATCGACGGAGGGATTGTTCATGGATGTGAGGTTCAGAGAGGCGAAGGATTCGGTCAGAGAATATGTGGAGATTCACTATGACCCGATTGGGTGGCAGCTGCGAAACATCGATGCAGGGGTGATTGTACCTGCGCTTCAGGATTCATTTGGAACCGATCTCAGGGTACATTGCGACGAAGTCGGAAATGAGTGGTCAACGAGCTATGATACCGTCCGGGATTTTCTTACCCGGGCGAATCTCAAAGGAAATAATATATATAAGATCTCATGTGTCCTTCCGATTCATGAAAAAATTTACAGTGTGAACATTGATTTCAGAAAGAATACGATTTACGTGATGCTGGATGGACGTACGGAAGGCGATAAACAGCAGCTTTTTGATCCCGCCATGCGGAAGGTTTCCGAGGCTCTGGCACAGAGCAGACAGAACGGTTCGTATTCCTTTCACAAGGATATCAGAACATGGAAAACGGGATCTCACAAACCGGCCGCCATGGAGTTTGTCTTTTATCCCGCCCACAGGGAACCGCATGATATAATTGTCCTGAGAGCCTTCGATCAAGGATATCATCTGGGGACAATCTACACAGATGTCTGGGATCAGGAGCGGCATCCCTGGCGCTCCTTTGAGGGCTTTCAGCAGTATCGGGTCGAGGCGCCGGCGGACAAAGACGGCTTTTATGAGTATCTGGATGAGCTGTCCTTTAATCTTCTGATCGATGAGATCCGCTATCGCGTGTGGGTCCATATTGGCGACGGATTATCTCTGTCCGGCATTGAAATTGAATATGACGGAACGGACCATCCGCATGATTTTATGCCCGTCATGGCGGAGCTGTTAAGGCAGATTCCACAATGGAAATAAGGGTATA
>CADBTC010000355.1 GCA_902797445.1 uncultured Eubacteriales bacterium
AGAGCCGGATCCACTGCACGCGGCTGGCGGGCAGCAAGGCGGACACCTGGTTCCTGCGGCAGCATGAGAAGGTGCTGGGCCTGCCCTTCCGGCCGGAGCTGGGCCGCCCGGACCGGGACAACGTCATCGACGGATACATCAACCAGAACGAGGAGGATGTCTGCGCCGAGGGCAACTGGCAGAAGTACTTCACCAGGCAGCCGGAACCCTTCACCCGGGAGGAGCAGAAGGCCTTCCTCCGGACCCGGCAGGGCGTGGCCCTGGGGTCGGATGCCTTCTTCCCCTTCAGCGACAACATCGAGCGGGCCGCGGCCAGCGGCGTCCGCTACATCGCGGAGCCCGGCGGATCCATCCGGGACGACGCGGTCATCGAATGCGCGGATAAGTACGGCATGACCATGTGCTTTACGCATATGCGGCTGTTTCACCATTGAGGATCCGTCCAAACCGTCCCGAAGGGCGGTTTGGGAAACGGATCCCATGCGCAAGCTGTCCGAAGCGACCCGAAGGGCGGTTCGGGTAACAGCGGACGCAAGCGGAGCGGATAAAGGAGAAAAATCATGAACATCCTGGTGATCGGCGGAGGCGGCCGGGAACACGCCATCATTAAAAAGCTCCGGGAAAACCCGGAGGTGGAGACGATCTGGGCGCTGCCGGGCAACGGAGGCATCGCCGCGGACGCGGTGTGCGAGCCGGTGAAGGCGACGGACATCGAAGGAATCGTGGCCTTCGCGAAAAGCCATCCCGTGGATTACGCCGTGGTGGCGCCGGACGATCCCCTGGTGCTGGGATGCGTGGACGCGCTGGAGGCGGAGGGGATTCCCTGCTTCGGCCCCCGGGCGCGGGCGGCCATCATCGAGGGCAGCAAGGTTTTCTCCAAAAACCTGATGAAGAAATACGGCATCCCCACGGCGGCCTACGAGGTCTTCGACGATCCGGCCGCGGCGCTGCGCTATCTGGAAACGGCGCCGCTGCCCGCGGTCATCAAGGCGGACGGCCTGGCCCTGGGGAAGGGCGTCCTCATCGCCATGACCCGGGAGGAAGCCTTCGCGGCGGTCCGGGAGATCATGGAGGAAAAGAAGTTCGGCGCGAGCGGGAACCAGATCGTTATCGAGGAGTTCCTGGAAGGACCGGAGGTTTCCGTGCTCAGCTTCACCGACGGCGAAACCGTCGTGCCCATGGTGTCCAGCATGGACCACAAGCGGGCCGGGGACGGGGACACGGGGCTGAATACCGGGGGTATGGGCACGGTGGCGCCGAACCCGTATTACACGGAAGCGGTGGCCGCGGAATGCATGGAGCGAATCTTCCTGCCCACCATCCGGGCCATGAAGGCGGAGGACCGGGAATTCCGGGGCTGCCTGTATTTCGGCCTGATGATCACGAAGGACGGCCCGAAGGTTATCGAATACAACTGCCGCTTCGGGGATCCGGAGACCCAGGTGGTGCTGCCGCTTCTGGAGAGCGACCTGCTGACCGTGATGCGGGCCGTGACGGCCGGCACCCTTTCCGCATGCCCGGTCACCTTCCGAAACGGGCACGCCTGCTGCGTGGTGCTGGCGTCGGAGGGCTATCCCCTTTCCTACGGGAAGGGATACGAGATCACCATTCCGCCCCAAACCCTGCCCCATGTGTACGTGGCCGGCGCGGCCCTGAAGGACGGGAAGCTGGTCACCTCCGGCGGCCGGGTCCTGGGCGTGACGGCCGTGGCGGATACCCTGGAGGAAGCCGTCCGCGAAGCCTACGCGCTGTCGGATACGATTGCCTTTAAAAACAAATATATGCGGCACGATATCGGCCGGAGAGCCCTCGCGGCGAAATAAACAGGGAAGACCGCAGAAACTGCTTATACAGAGAGGAATCAGAGCACGATGGTCTATCGAGTATATGTGGAGAAAAAGCCCGGACTGGACAATGAGGCCAGAGGCCTTCTGAACGATGCGCGGGATTTTCTGGGCATTCGGGGGCTGGAGAAGGTCCGGCTGCTGAACCGGTACGATCTGGAGAATCTTTCCGAATCGCTGTTTGAAACGGCGGTGAAGGAGGTGCTGTCCGAGCCCCCGGTGGACCGGACATATGCCAGCCTGGAGGCTGTGCGGGCGGGAACCGAACCCGCGGCCGTGTTCGCGGTGGAATACCTGCCGGGCCAGTTCGACCAGCGGGCGGATTCCGCGGCCCAGTGCATCCAGATTCTCAGCCAGGGGGAGCGGCCCCCGGTCCGCAGCGCGAAGGTCTACCTGCTGTACGGAGCCCTGACCGATGAGGAAATCGCGGAGATCCGCAAATACGTGATCAACCCGGTGGAGGCCCGGGAGGCCTCCCTGGACCGGCCGGAAACCCTGAAGACGGAATACGCCATCCCCACGGAGGTGGCGACGCTGACGGGCTTCACGGCGCTGGACCGGGCCGGGCTCGAAAAATTCGTGGCCGACTACGGCCTGGCCATGGACGCGGACGACATCGCCTTCTGCCAGGGATATTTCCGGGAGGAGGGCCGGGAGCCCACCATCACGGAGATCCGGATGCTGGATACCTACTGGAGCGACCACTGCCGGCATACGACCTTTCTGACGGAGATCGACCGGGTCACCTTCCCGGACGAGCTGCTGGAGGGCGCGTGGGAGCGGTACCTGGACGCCCGGAAGGAGCTGGGCCGGGAGCATAAGCCCCTGTGCCTGATGGATCTGGCCACGGTCGCGGCGAAGGTGCTGCGGAAGCGGGGCCAGCTGGAAAAGCTGGACGAGAGCGAGGAGATTAACGCCTGCACGGTGAAGATGGACGTCACCGTGGACGGGAAAACCGAGCCCTGGCTGTTGCTGTTCAAAAACGAAACCCATAACCATCCCACGGAGATCGAGCCCTTCGGCGGGGCGGCCACCTGCATCGGCGGCGCCATCCGGGATCCCCTGAGCGGCCGGGCCTACGTGTACGGCGCGATGCGGGTGACCGGGGCGGCGGATCCGACCCGGCCGGTCTCGGAAACCATTCCGGGCAAGCTGCCCCAGCGCAAGCTGGTCACCACGGCCGCGGCGGGATACTCCTCCTACGGGAACCAGATCGGCCTGGCCACCGGCATCGTGGATGAGCTGTATCATCCGGGCTACGCGGCCAAGCGGATGGAGATCGGCGCGGTGATCGCCGCGGCGCCTCAGGAAAATGTGCGGCGGGAGCGGCCCGCCCCCGGGGACGCGGTGATTCTGCTGGGCGGGGCCACCGGCCGGGACGGCATCGGCGGCGCCACCGGATCCTCCAAGGCCCATAACGCCCACAGCGTGGA
>CADBTC010000356.1 GCA_902797445.1 uncultured Eubacteriales bacterium
AGGCAAAATCCGGGACGCGGCCTCCAGTGCGGTCACCTATCCGCTGGTGCTGGGCATTATGATGGTGGTCATTATCGCGGTGCTGCTCTGGCGGGTCATGCCTGTGTTCCGGCGGGTGCTCGGTTCCCTGGGGGTGGATCCGAACGGGTCTTCCATGCGGCTGATGAATATCGGAGCCGTGGCCGGATGGGTGGTGCTGGGCATCATCGCGGTCATGATTCTCATTGTGACCGCGGCGGTGATCCTGATGCGGACCGGGAAGCGGGATCAGGTGATTGCCCTGGCACGGAAAATCCTGCCTCCGGTACAGCGGATCAGCGAGAAACTGTCCTCCAGCCGGATTGCGGGCATGCTGGGCATGATGCTCTCCGGCGGCTTCCCCATTGAGAACGCGCTGGAAATGGCCGCCAATGCGCTGGAGGATGAAGTCTCCATCGAAAAGGTGAAGGGGATCCAGGCCAAGATGGAGGGCGGCGAATCCTTCGCCGACGCCATTTCCACCAGCCATCTCTTCTCCGATTTCTATAACCGGATTCTGAAGATCGGCTCCGCCTCCGGTCACGAACCCCAGGTCATGACCCGGATTGCCGAGGTATACGAGGAACAGGTGGAGGACGATCTGTCCAGAATGATCAGCCTGATTGAACCCGTGCTGGTGGCGCTGCTGAGCATTGTCATTGGCGCGGTGCTGCTGAGCATGATGCTGCCTATGGCCGGTGTCATGAGCAGCCTGTAAGGGAAAGAAAGGAGCGATAAAATGCGCAGGTTTCGGAAAGAAATCGCGGCAGGCTTTGTTTTTGTCGCTCTGATCGTGGGATTCGTGGCGATGGTCGGTTCTCTGACCGATTCGTCCGGGGATCAGGAGATCAACCTGGTGCAGGAAGCGGTGAAAAACGCGGCACTGACCTGCTACGCGGCGGAAGGATCCTACCCGGACAGCCTGGACTATCTGCGGCAGAATTACAGGCTGGCCTACAATCAGGAACGGTTCGTCGTAGAATATGAAGCGTTTGCCTCTAACCTGATGCCCACGATCAATGTGCTCGAAAGGGGGAATATTGACGAATGAGTCAGCCGAGAAAAAAACAGGCACCCCCCATGCGCATCCAGAATGTTTTTATCTTTCTGCTCCTGGCTGTCTTTGCGATTTGTGCTATTTTTCTTACGGCGCTGACGGCACAGGTTTACCGGAACACGGTTGAGGTTTCGGAAGAAAATAACGCGTCGCGTGTGGCGGACGCGATCCTGCGGGGCGCCGCGAGGAGCGAGGACGCGGGCATTGTATCCATCCGGTATGAGGGCGGGTCCGAAACCGTGGAGGAGGACGGGGCCGTCATCACCGACGCGGGGACGACGGTGCTGGTCTTCACGAACGATTACGACGGGGAGATCTATCTGAGGAGGCTTTTCTGTGCGGACGGATGGCTGCGGGAGAGCTTTACGGCGGAAGACTATGCGTTTTCAACGGATATGGGGGATGCGCTGGTGGAAATCACCTCCTTTGAACCGGAGCTGGACGGGCATATGCTGAAGGCCACCGTGGTCACAAAGGAAGGCCGGGAGGAGCATATCAGCGTACATCTCTGGGCAGGAGGTGCGGAAGAATGAAAAAACACAGCACCGCGAACATTCTGCTGATGGAGCTGCTGGTGGTCATCCTGTTCTTTATGCTCTGCGTGTCCACGCTGGTGGAGGTGCTGGGGCTTGCCCGGGGAAAGAGCGCCTTCGCCCGGGCGGAAAATGACGCCATGCTGAAGGTGGAAAATCTGGAGAGCCTGATCAGGGAATCCGGCGGTACGGCGGATACCCTGAAGGAGAATGGATTTGTGGAAAATGGGAACGGATGGACCCTGACGGAGGAGACCTTCATTCTGCATGCTGCCATCGCGGATGAGAAGACGGAGGCCGGCACGCTGCAGACGGTCACTTTTACGGCACAGCGGCCGGACGGAACCGGACTGCTGGAGCTGCCGGTGAAACGGTATATCCCCGGGGAGGTGAACCCATGAAAAAACAGAAAATCGCCGTGGGACCGGGGGCGGCATCCATGATGCTGATCGCGGTCGTGCTGGCGCTGAGCGTGCTGACGGTGCTGACCATGATTTCCGCCCGCAGCGACGAATCCCTGAGCCGGCGCAGCGTGGAGACGAGGCAGCAGGTATACAGCCTCTTCTCCCGGGCGGAGGAATCCATGGCCAGGCTGGATGCGGTGCTGGCTTCCGCGGGAAGCCAGGATCGCGGGGATGCCTATCTGACGGCGGTCGAGGCCGGCTTGCCCGAGGGCATGCGCATGGAGGGCCGCCAGGTGTTCTGGGAGGAAAGCGAAAACGGCCGGCAGCTGGAATGCGGCGTGAAGCTGAATGAAGCAGGCGCCTTTCCCCGGGCGGAATGGACGCTGCACCGGCTGGGCGAGGCGGATATCTGGAGCGACGAATTTGAGGATTACGGCTTCGATGACGCTGAAGCCGGGGAAGAAGCGGACGCCGGCGAGGACGCGGCCGTCGAAGAGGAATCGGACGCATCGGAAGAAGAGGAAGATGAAATCCTTTGAGGCGGGTGCCTGAAGGAAAGAAGATGCACGCGGGACGCGCGTCCGCAGCAGGATGAAGCATCTGCGCAACGGCGGTGTATGCATACATGGGCGGTCTGTTGGCATGGCGCCTTGAGACACGGAGGGACGAAAAATGCAGAGCCTGGATGAACTGCTTCGCATTGCAATGGAAAAAGGGGGATCGGATGTATTCATCATCCCCTTTTCTCAGGTTTCCACCAAGGTCCACGGCCAGATGGTGGCCATCGCGGAAGAAAAAGTCAACCTGACGGATATCAGGGTCCTCATTGACCGGGCCTATGAGCTGGCCAACCGGAAGCAGACCAATCTGGAGCGGGTCGGGGACGACGATTTCTCCTTTGCCATCCGGGACGTGAGCCGGTTCCGCTGCAATATCTACCGTCAGAGAGGCTCTCTGGCAGCGGTGTTTCGCGTGGTGGCCTTCGGCCTGCCGAACCCGGCGGAGCGGCATATTCCGGACCTGGTGATGAAGCTGGCGGATATCCGCAGCGGCATGATACTGGTAACCGGGCCGGCGGGCACCGGCAAAAGCACCACGCTGGCCTGCCTGCTGGACAAAATCAACCAAACCCGCAGCGGGCATATCATTACCATCGAGGATCCCATCGAATATCTGCATCCCCACAAGAAGTGCCTGGTGAGCCAGCGGGAGATCCCGGAGGACGCGGCGACCTTTGCCCGGGCGGTTCGCGCCGCGCTGCGGGAGGCACCGGACGTGGTGATGCTGGGGGAGATGCGGGATATCGAAACCATTTCCACCGCTATTACTGCTGCGGAAACGGGGCATCTGCTGCTCTCCACCCTGCATACCCTGGGGGCGGCAAAGACCATCGACCGGGTGATCGATGCCTTTCCCGCGGAGCAGCAGGGGCAGGTCCGGACCCAGCTGAGCATGGTGCTGCGGGCGGTGGTTTCCCAGCGGCTCCTGATCGGTGTGGACGGTACCCTGTATCCGGTGTTTGAGGTCATGACCGTGAACCCGGCCATCCAGAACCTGATCCGGGAGGGGAAAACCCATCAGATCGACAATGCCATTTCCGGCGCGGGATCGGAAATGCTCTCCATGGATGCAGAGCTGGCCCGGCTGGCCCGGGAAGGAAAGATCACCAAGGAAACCGCCCGGGCGTACGCGCTGCATCCGGAAACCATGGAGCGGCAGATGCGCTTCGGGACCATGAGATAAGGCCGGGGTTCTTTGTCCACATGCGCCGCGGCGGCGCACGGTCCAAAAAAGGAACAACTCTTTTCAAAACAGCGGATAAGCAGAATCGCCCGTAGACGGAAGAGCAAAGGAAGGGATATATCTCATGCAATATGGATATTTCGATGAGAAAAACCGGGAATATGTGATTACCAACCCGGATACCCCCGCTCCGTGGGCGAATTATCTGGGTTCTCCGGAATACGGCGCCATCATAACCGTCAACGCCGGGGGTTACAGCTTTGTCCGCAGCGGCGCCGCCGGGCGGATCCTGCGGTATACCTTCAACCAGTTTGACGAGCCGGGGCGATATCTATATCTGCGGGATGAGGAGAGCGGGGATTTCTGGTCTGCCAGCTGGAAGCCGGTGCAAAAACCCCTGATGGAATACCGGACGGTCTGCAGGCACGGCACAGCCTATACGGAGTTTATCAGCGAATACGCAGGCATCCGGAGCCGGGCACTGTACTATGTGCCCCTGGGCGCCGCCCACGAGGTCTGGAGCCTGGAGGTGGAAAACCTTTCTGACCGCCCCCGGCGGATCAGCGTATTTGCGTATGCGGAGTTTACCACCGAAAGCTTCTATACCCAGGACCTGGTGAACATGCAGTATACCCAGTTCATTACCCGAACGGAATTCTGCGGGGATTTCATCCTGCAGCGGATCAACGAATTCTGTGACCGGGAGGCGGACGGAAGCAACCATCGGGAACGCTTCCTGGGCGTCGCCGGGACGCCGGTCGTCTCCTATACGGGGCGGCGGGAGCAGTTCCTGGGCCGGCGGCGGTTCGACAGCCCCCGGGCGGTGCTGGACGGGGCGTGTGATAACAGCCTGAACTATAACGGGAATCCCTGCGGGGCGCTGCAGATCAGCCTGGCGCTGGCTCCCGGCGAAAGGAAGCGGACAGCCTTCCTGCTGGGCCAGAAAACCGCATCCGAGGCCCGGACACTTCTCGACAGCTACCGGGATGTGGAAAAAAACGTTGCGGCGGAAAAGGCAGCGCTGATCCGTTACTGGCACGGGGAGCTGGAAAACCTGAAGGTGGAGACCCCGGACCAGCGCTTCAACGTCATGGTTAACACCTGGAACGCCTTCCAGTGCTTTACGACCTTTGTATGGAGCCGGGCTGCCAGTCTGATTTACTGCGGGGAGCGGAACGGGTACGGATACCGGGATACGGTGCAGGATATCCAGGGCATCATCCATCTGGATCCGGAACTGGCCCGGAAACAGCTGACCTTCATGCTCAGCGCGCAGGTGCACCACGGGGCCGGGCTGCCCCTGGTCAAGTATACCCACAATCCGGGGCACGAGGATACCCCGGAGCAGGAAAGCTACGTGCGGGAGACGGGGCATCCCCATTACCGGGCGGACGACGCGCTGTGGCTCTTCCCCACAGTATACAAATACATCGCCGAGACCGGGAATACGGCGTATCTGGACGAGGAGATTCCCTTCGCCGATTACGATACCGGCACTGTGCGGGAGCACCTGAAGCGGGCCATTGATTTCAGCATGCATCACCTGGGCCTCCACGGGATGCCGGCGGGGCTGCACGCGGACTGGAACGACTGCCTGCGGCTGGGAGCCACCGGGGAGAGCACCTTTGTGGCGTTCCAGCTGTATTATGCCCTTCGCATTATGCAGACCTTCTGCCGGGAGGAGCCGGACTATCTGACCTATCTGCGGGCGGAGGCGGAGAAGCTCCTGGGAATCATCAATGAGACCTGCTTTGAGGAGGACCGGTTTATCCGGGGCTATACGGAGGCGGGTCAGATCATCGGCAGCAAGCAGGACCGGGAGGCTTCCATGTGGCTTAATCCTCAGAGCTGGGCGGTCATTTCCGGCGGGGCCACCCGGGAGCAGGCGGAAAAAATCATGGATACCGCCCATGAGAAGCTGAATACCCCCTATGGGCTGGAGGTCATGGCGCCGGCCTACCGGTTTGAAGCCTTCGACGGGGCCAGGATGATCCTCTTTAACCCCGGCACCAAGGAGAACGGGGGCGTCTTCTGCCAGATTCAGGGCTGGGCCATCCTGGCGGAAGCCTTGCTGGGACACGGAAACCGGGCCTTCGAATACTTTGCGGAGAGCAGCCCCGCCTCCTTTAACGAGGACGCGGACCGGCGGGTGATCGAGCCCTATGTCCATGGCCAGTTTATCGAAGGCCGCGACAGCCCCTTCGCAGGGCGGAGCCATGTGCACTGGCTGACCGGGACAGCCAGCACTGTGATGGTGGGCTGCGTCGAGGGCATCCTGGGCCTGCGCCCGACGCCGGAGGGCATTCTGGTGAAGCCGGCCATTCCCGCGGAGTGGGACGGATTCACCATGGAAAAGCGTTTCCGGGGCAAAAAGCTGCATATCACCGTGGACAACAGCGCCCATCGGGAGGGAGATCCCAGGGCTTATATCCTCAATGGGGAGCAGCGGCCGGTGGATGTGATCCCGGAGGCGGACCTGCAGGAAGAAAACGAACTGACCGTCATGATGTGACTGGCTTGCGCCCGCCTGTAATGGGCGGATGGCCGCGGCGGGAACGGACCCGCGGCGTCGGCTTTGGAGAAGCCAGACAGAAGAAAAGCGAAAAGGGATCCGGCCGGGCAGGCGGATCCCTTTTTCACAAAGCATGGTGTCTGGAGTAGACGAAGGATGCTGCCCGTGGGTCGGCAGCAGGACTGAAATCGAAAAGTGCTTTCAGTGGGGAGAGGAACGGTATATGGAGCTGGAGGTTATTGCCCGGATCGAAAACGATTACACCACGAAATTCGGCGTTCCCCGCCAGAGCGGGCTGGTGGAGGAGGTGGTGTCCCGGATCGTCTTTGAGCCGAAATACCGGGTGGCGGAGGCGATCCGGGGACTGGAGGGCTTCTCCCATCTGTGGCTGATCTGGGGATTCCATGAGGCGCGGCAGGAGAGCTGGCATCCCACGGTGCGGCCGCCCCGGCTGGGCGGAAACGAGCGCCTTGGGGTTTTTGCCACCCGTTCCCCTTATCGGCCCAACCCGCTGGGCCTCAGCAGCGTCCGGCTGAAGGGAATCGAAAAGACGGACCGGGGCATGACGCTGCTGGTGGCCGGGGCGGATCTCATGAACGGAACGCCGATCTATGATATCAAACCGTATCTGCCCTCCGCGGACTGCCATCCTGAGGCTGCCGGCGGGTTTACCCAGACACGGGAAAAACGAAGGGTGCAGGTGGATATTCCGGAGGAGGCCGCCCGGGACTTTTCTCCGGCGCAGCTTTCCGCCCTGCGCGCTGTGCTTTCGGAGGACCCCCGTCCCGCGTATCAGGAGGATCCGAACCGGGTCTACGCCTTTGAATTCGCGGGAAAGAATGTCCGTTTCCGGGTAAAGGAAGGCCTGCTGACGGTGCTGCCTGCCAAAGAGGCAGAGCGGACAGATTGAGGCGCTGAACAATAACACGGAAACCACGGTGAACAATATCCTTATTGCGGTGAAACAGAACGGATTGAAACAGAAAACGGCAAACAGCAAAACGCCATAAACCAGACAGAAAGAAGGAAAGCGAATGCGCAAAATTGAACTGGACGACATCCTCCGCTATCGGATCCCCTCCTGCCTGACCTACAGCCCCTCCGGCCGGTATCTGGCTTTCCAGGTCACGGAAGCGGACCGGGAAAAGAATACGTATCATACCAGTGTCTGGATTTCGGAAGACGGGACGGCCAGGCGGATGACCTTCTCCCTGGACGCGTCCATCGCCTTCTGGGAGGATGAGGAGACCCTGATCCTGCGGAGAAAGAGCGAAAAAGCCCCGGCGGAGGGGACGGAGCTGTTCCGCCTGGACATGCGGGGCGGGGAAGCGGAACCCTGGATGACGCTGCCCTTCCCCCTGACCGGCATGAAAAAGCTGGGGGAAAACTACGTGGCCACGGGAACCATCCGGACGAAGGACCCGGATGCCTGGCGGGATCCGGAGAACGTGCGGAAGCAGAAACAGGAAGAGCGGGAAAAGGAGAAGGATTACGAGGTTTTTGACGAAATCCCGTACTGGCGGAACGGCGCGGGGATTGTGAACGGAACCCGGGAGGCGCTGTTCCTGGTCAAAAGGACCCCGGAGGGAAAGACGGACTGCAAACGCCTGACCGGGGCGGATTTTTCCGTGGAGAGCGGCCTGTATGTATCCGGGGATAAGGTCTATTTCGCCGGAAGCCGCCGGGGACAGGTAGAGAGCCTGACCAATCAGCCCTACGTGTATGACGGAAAGGTGACCTGCCTGTACCGGAAACGGGACTATGCTTTCAGCGGCTTCTTTGAACTGGACGGAACGCTGTATTTCCAGGCCTCGGACATGAAGGCCTACGGCTGCAACCAGACGCCGGACATCTGCACCTTGCGGGACGGGCGGGTGGAGAAGGTCTATACGCCGGAGGTGACGCTGTATTCCAGCGTGCTGGGGGACACGGCCGAGGGCGGAGACGGTTTTGCCCAGGTGGAGGGAGCGTATCTGACGCTGGCCACGGTGGACGATCATAACGCGATCTTCTCCTTTACCCGGGAGGGGGACGCGCTGAGGCGGGAAACGGTCTGGGAGGGGCCGGGCATGATCTGCGGCATGGATGCCCGGGCCGGGCGGATCGCCGTGGTCTATCAGGGATGGGATCATGTGGCGGAGGTCTTCGGGATGAACCGGGACGGATCGGACCTGCGGCGCGTGACCCATCTGAACGACGAAGCCCTGCGGGACCGGTACGTGGCCAAACCCCAGCGGATCGATTATGAGAGCGGCGGATATCAGCTGCACGGATGGGTGCTGCTTCCGGAGGGCTACAGCCGTCGGAAAACCTATCCCGCGGTGCTGGATGTGCACGGCGGCCCCCGCTGCGTCTATGGGGAGACCTTCTTCCACGAGATGCAGCTGTGGGCGGCCCGGGGCTTCGCGGTCTTCTTTACGAACATCCGGGGCAGCGACGGCCGGGGGGATGCCTTTGCTGACATCCGTGGACAGTACGGCGGCATCGACTACCAGAACCTGATGGACTTTACGGACGCGGTGCTGAAGGCTTACCCGAACATCGATCCGAAGCGGGTCTGCGAAACCGGAGGCAGCTATGGCGGATTCATGACCAACTGGATCATCGGTCATACGGACCGGTTCTGCTGTGCCGCCAGCCAGCGGAGTATCGCCAACTGGATCACCATGGCGTATATCAGCGACATCGGCGCCTTTTTCTCCGCGGACCAGAATAAAACGAAGGGCACGACCAGCCCGGAGGATGCGGCGGTGCTCTGGGAGCACTCTCCGCTGAAATACGCGGACCGGGTGAAGACCCCCACATTGTTTATCCACAGCGAGGAAGATTACCGATGCCCGCTGGCGGAGGGCATGCAGATGATGCAGGCCATCGCCCAGCGCGGGGTGGAAACCCGCCTGTGCCTCTTCCACGGGGAGAACCATGAGCTGAGCCGCTCCGGGAAGCCCCTGCACCGGCTGCGCCGCCTGCGGGAGATCACGGACTGGTTCGAAGCGCATACCCGGACCGAATGAAGGCCGCCCGTGAACGGTCATCAGGTGCGTTAAGGCATCCTCTCACGGGATGCTCCGCGAGATGGTCATGCACCCGCAATATGTAAACGCTCGAAGCGTGC
>CADBTC010000357.1 GCA_902797445.1 uncultured Eubacteriales bacterium
AAGTCCCTTTACCCAGTCCCGGCCCCAGCAGACCGGTTCTTCCCGCCCCGCGGGAAGTCCCTTTACCCAGTCCCGGCCGCAGCAGACCGGTTCTGCCCGCCCCGCGGGAAATCCCTTTACCCAGTCCCGGCCCCAGCAAACCGGTTCTTCCCGTCCAGCGGGAAGTCCCTTTACCCAGTCCCGGCCCCAGCAGACCGGTTCCGGCCGGCCGGCCGGAAGCTCCCAGGGGTCCGGCTCCGGTCAGGGAACCGGTTCCAGCCGGGGACCCGGCTCCGGCGGGGGCGGAAAGCTGATCCTGATCATTATCGCGGCGATCGTGCTCCTGGGCGGGGGCGGCGGGCTCAGCGGGCTCTTCAGCGGGCTCCTGGGCGGCAATGACACCTCCCTGCCCACGGGCAATTCCGGCTATACGTCCCAGACCGGTTCCGGCACTTTCTCCGGGACGACCGCCGGCACTTCTTCCGGCACAACTGCCGGGACTTCGTCTTCCGGCTCGGGGCTGACGGATCTGCTGTCCATGTTCATGGGCTCCACCTCGTCCTCCCCCTATGATTTCAGCGGAGATCCCCTGTCCCTGCTCTCCGGCAGCGGAAACAGCGGCTTCTTCTCCTCCCTGATGGGCTCGTCCGGGTCGTCCTCCGGAACTTCTTCAACCGGTAGTGCTTCCTCCGCCCAGATGCCCGCTTCCCTCACCGGCAGCACGGCCTCCGCCCCGGATACCTCCGTATCGAAAAAGGCCCGGGACAAGTTTACCGTCCTGAAGGGGAACGGCAAGGACACGGTGACGATCCTGGTCTATCTCTGCGGCACGGACCTGGAATCCCAGAACGGGATGGGCACCTCCGACCTGAAGGAGATGGCCTCCGCCACCCTGGGCCGCAGCGTGAACCTCATCGTCTATACCGGCGGATGCCGGCGCTGGCGCAACAACGTGGTCTCCAGTTCCGTGAATCAGATTTACCAGATTCAGGACGGCAAGCTCTACTGCCTGGAAAAGGATATGGGCTCCGCCTCCATGACGAATCCCGCCACCCTGACCAGGTTCATTCAGTACGGCGCGGAGAACTTCCCCGCCAACCGGATGTGCCTGATTCTCTGGGATCACGGCGGCGGATCCGCCTCCGGCTTCGGCCATGATGAAAAATACACCTCCTCCGGCTCCATGTCCCTGGCGGGGATCAATACGGCCCTGAAAAACGCCGGACAGAAATTCGACTTTATCGGCTTCGACGCCTGCCTCATGGCCACCGTGGAAAACGGCATCATGCTCAGCCAGTACGCGGATTATATGATCGCCAGCGAGGAAACCGAGCCCGGCGTCGGCTGGTACTATACCAACTGGCTGAACCAGCTGGGGAAAAATCCCAGCATGCCCACCGTGGAAATCGGCAAGCGCATCGCCGACGATTTCGTGGAGGTCTGCAACCGGCAGTGCCGCGGCCAGGGGACGACCCTCTCCGTGGTGGACCTGGCGGAGCTGCAGGCCACGGTGCCCTCCGAGCTGACCTCCTTCAGCCGGGACATGAGCGAGCTGATCACCAACGACGAATACAAAAAGGTCTCCTCCGCCCGCAGCAAAACCCGGGAGTTCGCCCCGAGCACCCGCATCGACCAGATCGACCTGGTGCATTTCGCCAACAACCTGGGCACCGCCGAGGGAAAAGCGCTGGCCAAGGCGCTGCAGGGCGCGGTGAAGTATAACCGGACCGGCGGCTCCATGAGCCATGCCTACGGGCTGAGCATTTATTTCCCCTATAAACGGACGGGCAAGGTGCCCCAGATGGTTTCCACCTATCAGGCCATCGGCATGGATGAGGAATACACGCGCTGCATTCAGGAGTTCGCGTCCCTGGAGCTCAGCGGTCAGGCGGCCGCCGGCACGCCCATGACCGGCTACAGTTCGGATTCCATCGGGATGCCCAGCCTGCTCAACAGCCTGCTGGGAGGCTACGGCGGGTCCTCCTCCGGCTACGGTTCTTCTTCCGGCTACGGCGGATATACCGGCGGCATTTCGTCCTCCCCCTCCGATATGACGGATCTGCTGGGCGGCCTCTTCGGGGGCGGCTCCTCCTCCTCCGCCGGGGATCTCCTCAGCCTCTTCTCCGGCCGCTCCCTGACCGCGGAGCGGACCGCGGAATACCTGGCCGCCAATCACCTGGACGCCTCGGCCCTGGTCTGGTCCGGAGCCGAAGGGAACCGGATCTCCCTGTCCGACGAGCAGTGGTCTCAGGTCGAAAGCCTGACCCTCAACGTCTTCGTGGACGACGGCAAGGGCTATATCGACCTGGGCATGGACAGCCTCTATACCCTGGACGGCAACGACCTGGTGGACGACTACGACGGCACCTGGCTTTCCATCGACCGGCAGCCCGTGGCCTACTATTATCTGAACACCGTGGAAGCCGGCGATGATGTCTACGCCATCTCCGGCTATGTCCCCGCCATGCTCAATGGGATCCGGGTGAACCTGATTCTGATTTTCGACAACGAGCACCCCTACGGTTACATCGCCGGCGCCGCCCCCGTCTATCAGGACAGCAGCATCGAGGTCCAGGCGAAAAACCTGGTTCCGGTCGCCAAGGGTGATCAGCTCCAGTTCCTCTGCGAATACTACGATTACGAGGGCAATTTCCAGGATACCTACAAACTGGGCGAGCCTCTCGTGGTCGGCGACGAGATCGAAATCGCCAATACCGCCGTCAACGACAAGCCCCTGAAGGTCACCTACTGCTTCACCGACTATTATCAGCAGCGCTACTGGACCCCGGCCGTCGCCTGGGGCTACTGATTTCCCCGGTTCCGCGCCGCCTTTTAGGCGCGCTTCGGACACACACAGGCAGGGCCCCGAAGCCGAAGCTCCGGGGCCCTGTTTCGTTTCGGTCAGCCGTCTCCGGGCAGCAGCCGTTCCGCCTGGATATGGCTCATTTCTGAAGTCGTCTCGTCCATCTTGCCGATAGAAAAAGGCGGCGCCGGGGCCTTTCCGCCCTGCGCCGCCCGTTTATTTATTCTGATTACTCTTCCTGATGGCTTCTCGCCTTGGCCCGCAGCTGATGATCCAGCTGCCGCTTGCGCATCCGCAGATGCTGGGGCGTAATCTCCAGCAGCTCATCGTCGTCGATGAACTCCAGGCATTCCTCCAGCGTCAGGGGATGGACGGAGATCAGGCGCATGGCGTCCTCCGAAGCGGAGGCGTTGCGCATGTTCGTCACGTGCTTTGCCTTGCAGACGTTGACCACCAGATCCCCCGGCCGCGCGTTCTGGCCGCAGATCTGCCCGGCATAGACGTTCTCCCCGGCCCCGATGAACAGGGATCCGCGCTCCTGGGTATAGAACAGGCCGTAGCTGGTGGTGACCCCCGTCTCGAAGCAGATCAGGGCGCCCGCGTTCCGGTGCGGAATATCCCCCTTCACCGGCTCATACCGCTCGAACACGGAGCTCATGATGCCCTCGCCCCGGGTATCCGTCATGAACTCGCTCCGGTATCCGAACAGGCCCCGGCTGGGTACCAGGAACTCCATCCGGACCCGGTCGCTGCCGCTCATCTGCTCCAGCGTCCCGCGCCGGCGCCCGATCTTCTCGATGACGGCCCCCGCGCTGGCCTGGGGCGTATCCACCACCAGCCGTTCGATGGGCTCGCACTTGACGCCGTTGATGGTCTTAAAGATAACCTGGGGCTTGCTGACGGCGAATTCGTATCCCTGCCGGCGCATGTTCTCGATCAGGATGGACAGGTGGAGTTCGCCCCGCCCGCATACCTCGAAGGCATCCGTGCTCTGGGTATCGTTCACCCGCAGGCTCACGTCCGTCTGCAGCTCCCGCATCAGCCGGGCCCGCAGGTGCCGGCTGGTGACATACTGTCCCTCCCGCCCGGCGAAGGGGCTGTCGTTGACGCTGAACGTCATGGTCACCGTCGGCTCGCTGATTTTGACGAAGGGAAGTCCCTCCGGCGCCGCCGGATCGCAGACCGTGTCCCCGATGGAAAGGTCCTCCGCGCCGTACAGGGCGACGATATCCCCCATGCTGACGGCACTGGCGTTCACCCGCTTCAGCCCGTCATACTGGAACAGGCCCCCCAGCCGCCATACCGGGCTGGTGGCGCCGGTCTCCAGGTTGGTATGCACCACGTTCATGCCCTCGGTAAAGGTGCCCCGGGTGATGCGGCCCACGCCGATCCGGCCCACATACTCGCTGTAGTCGATGGTGGAAATCAGCACCTGCGCCGGTCCTTCCGCGTCCCCTTCCGGCGCGGGAATATAATTCAGAATCGCGTCGAACAGGGGCTTCAGATCCGTGCCCGGCTGATCCAGGTCCAGCGTCGCCGTGCCCTTGCGGGCGGAGACGTACAGGATGGGGTTCTCGATGGTGGTCTCGTCCGCCTCCAGATCGATCAGCAGATCCAGGATCTCGTTGACCACCTCTTCGCACCGGGCGTCCGGCCGGTCCACCTTGTTGATGACGATCAGCACCTTCAGCTTCAGCTCCAGGGCCTTTTTCAGCACAAAGCGGGT
>CADBTC010000358.1 GCA_902797445.1 uncultured Eubacteriales bacterium
GGCGGGCAGCCCGGCGAAATTGACAAACGGTCCGGGCAAATGCTATGATACCCTTCGGGATCGAAGAGAAAGCACTTTCCATAGCTGGGCCGAAATCGATCCGGAGGAAAGAAAATCATGACAAAGGAAGCGTTCCTGCAGGCATTGCAAGCCCTGCTCTGGCAGCAGGATCTGCCTGAGCCGCAGAGGGGACAGGCGGACACGGACCGCCTGCTGGTGACCCTGGACGGCCCCTGCGCGTCCGGAAAAACCACGCTGGCAGGCCGGCTGGCCGTGATTTTCGACGCGGCGGTCGTGCATACGGATCATTTTGTGATTCCCCACGCCCGGAAAACCCCGGAACGCCTGGCCATCCCCGGCGGAAACTGCGACGCGGAGCGCCTGGTCCGTGAGGTCGCTGCTCCCTGGAAAGCCGGCGCTCCCGTCACATACCGGAAATATGACTGGTCGCTGGACGGCCTGCTCCCGGCGGAAACGCTTCCGTCCGGCTGCAGGGTGCTGATTGTGGAAGGCAGCTACTGCAATCTGCCGCAGATCCGCGAATATGCTGACATCCGCCTCTTTATGCAGACCCCTGAGGACGAACGGATGGCCCGCCTCCGGAAACGGGAATCCGAAGCCTCCCTGAAGGGGTTTTTCGAAAGATGGATTCCCCTGGAAAACGCATATTTCAAAGCGTACGGGCTGCCGGATGAAGGCTGTCTGATCGTACCATAAAACGCATGGGGGATGCGCGATCCCCTGCCGTACCGGAAAGAGCGGGAAATCAAAGCGGCGTGACCGAAGTCACGCCGTCTTTTGTTGGTCTGAGGGCATTCACCTTTGCGGTTCAGCAACGCTTACCAGACCAGGTCTCTCCCAAAGCGCTTTTTGTACTCCTCTTTCGTGAGCACTTCCGTGCTGATGTTGAAGGTATGGGCCATTTCGATGGCCTTCTGCATGCCGGGAGTAGGGGCAATGACGGTGCCGTCCTGGCGAACCAGCCAGAACTTCTCGCCGTCTCCGTCATCCACGATCACGCCGCCGTTGATCTGGTCCATCTCTTCCTGGGACATCTCGTTCCGATTTATTTTATCGCTCATCTTTCTGACTCCTTCCTTCCGTACCGGTGTGCTGCGGAGTGTTCACCGCCGTTCACACCTGTTGATACGCATTCCGTTTGGCGCCTGGCAGCGATTATCCGATATTATATCCGGTAATCTGCGGCAGCCAGAGGCTGATCTGCGGAATAAAGGTGATCAGCAGCAGGGCGACCAGCATGCAGAGATAGAAGGGCATGGTGGCTTTGACCACCTTTTCCATGGGGCGCTTCGCCACGGCGGAGCCGATAAAGAGCACCGCGCCCACGGGCGGGGTCAGCAGGCCGATGCCGCAGTTGAGCACCACCATGATGCCGAACTGGATCGGGTTGATCCCGATGGAAACCGCCACCGGCAGCAGGATGGGCGTGGCGATCAGGATGATCGGCGCCATGTCCATGATCATGCCCAGCACCAGCAGAATCAGGTTCAGCAGCAGGGCGATGACGATGGGGTTGGAGGAAACGGACGTAATCAGGTTGGCCGCCTTGGCCGGCACGTGCAGCAGCGTCAGGCAGTTGCCGAAGGCCGCGGAGAAGGCGATCAGGATCAGCACGATGGACAGGGTTTCCACGCAGGTGTCCAGGGATTTCCAGACGCCCTTCCAGTTCAGCCCCTTGTAGATGAACACCGATACAAACAGCGAGTAGATGACGGCGATGGCCGCGGATTCGGTGGCGGTAAACACGCCGCCGACCACGCCGACCACCACGATCAGCACCGCCAGCAAGGCCCAGATGCTCTTTTCCATCTGCCTGACAAAGTTCATGATGGAGAACTTTTCGCCCTTGGGGTAGTTCCGTTTCACGGAGATGATATAGGAGCCCACCATCAGGGAGATGGCCAGGATCGCGCCGGGAAGATAGCCCGCCATAAACAGCGCGCCCACGGAGATGCCGCCCGCGGTGGTGGCATAGATGACCATGTTGTGGCTCGGAGGCACCAGCAGTCCCTCGCAGGAGGAGGTGATGGTGACGGCGGTGGAAAAGTCCGCGTCGTAGCCTTCATCCACCATCATGGGGATCAGGATGGAGCCCAGGGAAGCGGTGTCCGCGGAAGCGGAGCCGGA
>CADBTC010000359.1 GCA_902797445.1 uncultured Eubacteriales bacterium
GGTCCGGGAAAACCGGAAGATAGACGACGATTTCTATGAGGAGCTGGAGGATATCCTGCTGATGTCCGACTGCGGGCTGAAGGCGACCACGGTGATCATTGACGATTTGAAGGCCCGGGTGAAGGCCGGCAAGGTGAAGGACGCGGCTGCGGCCCGGGATATCCTCAAGCAGATCATGATCGAGCAGATGGATATTCCCCGCCCGCCGCTGCAGTGGCCTATGGTGATGCTGCTGGTGGGCGTCAACGGCGTGGGGAAGACCACCACCATCGGGAAGCTGGCCCTGCGGTTCCAGAGCATCGGCCGGAAGGTCATGCTCTGTGCCGGAGACACCTTCCGGGCCGCGGCCGCGGAGCAGCTGACCGTCTGGGCGGAGCGGGCAAGGGTGCCCATCGTGAAGCACGAAGAAGGCGCGGATCCCGCAGCGGTCGTGTTCGACGCCATCAAAAGCGCCAAGGCGCAGCAGGCGGACCTGCTGATCGTGGATACGGCCGGCCGGCTGCATAACAAGAAGAATCTGATGGACGAGCTGAACAAGATGCGGCGGGTCATCGACCGGGAGTATCCGGAGGCGGATACCCGGTGCATCCTGGTGCTGGACGCTACCACCGGTCAGAACGGGCTGCAGCAGGCCCGGGCCTTTAAGGAAGTGGCGGAGATCGGAGGCATCATCCTGACGAAGCTGGACGGCACCGCCAAGGGCGGGATCGCGCTGGCCATCCGCCAGGAGCTGGAGGTGCCGGTATGGTACGTGGGCGTCGGGGAAGGAATTGACGACCTGCAGCCCTTCAGCGCGAAGGACTTCGTGGAAGCACTGTTCTGATCCTTTCCATTTCACTGTTCTGATTTTTCAGACTACTCCGGTTGCGTTTCTTATGATTTCTCCTTGACGAAAAAGGTCAAGAGGGATATAATTCCTGCATTGCGTTTACACAAAGGAGGATGGATTGCTATGAAATCCAACAGAAAGCGCGGCAGCAAAACGGGCTCCATTGTCGCGCTGTGCGTTATGCTGGTGCTCACGGTCGTTCTGGCCGTGCTGGGAACCAGCGGCTGGAGCATCCCGCCCCAGGGGCTGTACCGGGTCATGCCCTGGCTGCCCACCACAGATTCCGACAACTGGCCCTCGGTTCTGCCGCTGGGTCTGGACCTGCGGGGCGGCATGTACGTGGAATATTCCGCGAAGGCGCCGGCGAATTCCGAGGCCACCTTTGACGAGCTGATGGAGGGGACGATTTCCATCATCCAGCAGCGTCTGTCCGACAAGGGCTATACCGAAGCGAACATCCAGCGGATCGGCGGCGACGGCATCCGCGTGGAAATCCCGGATGTGCAGGACGACACGGTGCTGGATCTGATCGGCGCGGCGGCGAAGCTGGAATTCCGGAATCCGCAGGGCGAGGTCTTCATGACCGGCGAAATGGTCAAGACCGCCCGGTATTACTATGACCAGGGTGACCATCAGGTGGCCTTCACGCTGACGGACGAGGGATCGAAGCTCTTCGGCGACGTGACCAGCAAGAGCATCGGCCAGCGGATCGCCATCTATCTGGACGGGGAAGAGCTGATCAACCCCACGGTCCAGAGCGCCATCACCAACGGATCCGGCGTCATTAACGGGATGGGGACCGCCGAGCGGGCCCAGACCATCGCCGCCAAGATCCAGAGCGGCGCCCTGCCCCTGGAGCTGACGCAGCAGAAGGTGGACAAGGTATCCGCGACCCTGGGCCGCGACGCCCTGAGCACCTCCGTGTTCGCCGCCATGATCGGCATCTGCCTGGTCATGCTGCTGATGATCGTCCGGTACCGGCTCAACGGCCTGGTGGCCAGCTGGGCCCTGAGCATTTACGTCATCGTGCTGTTCATGCTGATTGCGATCCTGCACATCCAGCTGACCCTGCCGGGTCTGGCGGGCGTGGTGCTGGGCATCGGCATGGCCGTGGATGCCAACGTCATCATCTTCGAGCGCTTCAATGAGGAAATCCGCGTGGGTAAGACCGTGCGGGTAGCCGTGCGCACGGGCTTCAAGAACGCCATGAGCGCCATTCTGGACTCCAACGTGACCACCCTGATCGCCGGCGTGGTGCTGCTGGTTTAC
>CADBTC010000360.1 GCA_902797445.1 uncultured Eubacteriales bacterium
ATCTGTAAGAGCGCTTCTTTTGGTTGGCTTTTCTGCAAATCTCTGGTACAATAGGAGTGCTGGCTCCGGGTGATGCCCTCAGCGGGCAGCGCCGCGCTGCCGGTAAGATGTTTCTGTTATGCCGGGCGGTTCGTGCTGGTAAAGGAACGCATACACAGGGGTCAGCCCGGGAGCGGAACAGCCCGCTGCGATGATGATTCCATTTCTCAATCCGCATACTGAAAGGAGCATGAAAATGAAGTATGATGTTGTTGCGCTGGGAGAGCTGCTGATTGATTTTGCGCCGGTATCCAAATCCGAAACCGGTTACCCTGTTCTGGCCGCTCAGCCCGGCGGAGCGCCCGGTAACTTCCTGGCTGCTCTGAATAAGTATGGCTGCCGCACGGCCATGATCGGCAAGGTAGGCGAAGACATGTTCGGACGTCTGCTGCTGGGTACGCTGGAAAGTGCCGGCATTGATGTATCCGGTGTCCTGACGGATCCCGGTGTATTTACCACCCTGGCCTTTGTATCCCTGGACGAAAGCGGAAACCGGGACTTCAGCTTTGCCCGCAAGCCCGGGGCGGATACCTGCCTGCGGCCGGAGGAAGCCCGTGCGGATCTGCTGCAAAATACGAAGATCTTCCATTTCGGCACGTTGTCCCTGACGGATGAGCCCGCCGCCTCCGCGACCCGCAAGGCCATCGAAACCGCGAAGGCTGCCGGCGCACTGATCAGCCTGGATCCGAATCTGCGCAAGCCGCTGTGGAAATCCGAAGCGGACGCGAAGGCTGCCATCGAGTGGAGCCTGCGGCAGGCGGACATTGTCAAGATCAGCGACGAGGAAATCGACTATCTTTGGGGCCTCACTCCGGAGGAGGGGGCTCGAAAGCTGCTCCGGGAGTATGGCGTGTCTCTGGTTTATGCGACCCTGGGGCCGAAGGGCTGCCACGCGGCGACGGCGAATGCCCGGGTGACGGTGGAAAGCCCCAAGGGCATCCATGTGGTGGACACGACCGGGGCCGGCGATATCTTCGGGGGCAGCGCCATGAGCCAGTTCCTGCGGACCGGGAAAAATCCTGCGGAGCTTGGGGAGAAGGAGCTGCAGGAGATTGTATGCTTTGCCTGCACTGCGGCCAGCCTGTCTACCCAGAAGCATGGGGGCATCACCAGCGTGCCTGAGGAAACGGATGTCCGGGCTAAAATGGCGGAGGGCGGAAACCCTTGACAGCGGACGGGCTCGGCGGTACAATAGCGCGGTATGACGCAAGGGGGAGGACTGTCTTCGTGCTTGAATGTATCGTCACCAAGTTTGGTGGCAGCAGTTTGGCGAGTGATGAACAATTTCGAAAGGTTCGCAGCATCCTTGAGCTGGAGCCGACCCGGCTGTATCTGATTCCCAGCGCGCCGGGGAAGCGCTTTCCAACGGATGAGAAGGTGACGGACCTCCTGTATGACTGCCATGCGCTGGCGGCGGAAGGGAAGCCCTTTGACGACCTGTTTGTGAAAATCCGGGAGCGGTATCTGTCCATTGCTCAGCATCTGCATCTGGAGGTGGATATCGAAGGCGCCCTGGATGAGGTGCACCGGGGAATTGCCGGCGGAAAGAGCCGGGACTGGTGCGCCAGCCGGGGAGAATACCTCTGCGGACTGCTGGTGGCCGATTATCTGGGGTGGCGGTTTGTGGACGCGGCGGAAGGCATCCGTTTTCACGATGACGGGACGCTCGACGACGAAAAGACCCAGGAGCTGCTCTCCGGGCTGCTGAAGGATCGGAAGCCCTCCGTGGTGCCCGGTTTCTACGGTTCCCGGGCGAATGGGGAGGTTGTGACCTTTTCCCGGGGCGGCAGCGACATCACGGGGGCCCTGGTGGCCCGGGCAGTAGGCGCCGACGTATATGAAAACTGGACGGATGTATCCGGCTTCCTGATGGCGGATCCCCGCATCATCGACGGGCCGGCGGAAATCTCTTCCATTACCTATAAGGAATTGCGGGAGCTGAGCCACATGGGTGCTTCCGTGCTGCATGAGGACGCCATGTTCCCCGTGCACCGGGTCGGCATTCCGACGAATATCCGCAATACCAATAAGCCCTATCATCCCGGGACCCTGATCAGCAAGAACGCGCCAAACGAGGTATCCGTTCCCACGATTACGGGTATTGCCGGGCATCAGGGATACAGCGTCATCAATGTGGAAAAGAACATGATGAACAGCGAGGTGGGCTTCGGCCGGAAGGTGCTCAGCATCCTGGAGGAATACGGGATCTCCTTCGAGCATATGCCCACAGGGATCGATTCCATGTGCGTAGTGGTGAAGAGCGAGCTGCTGGCCTCCCACCGGGAGGAAATCCTGGAAAAGCTGGAAAAGCTGGTGGATGGCAGCGGCAGCGTAACAGTAAGCGACAACCTGTCCATTATCGCGACGGTGGGTCGGGGCATGGTGCACAACTGCGGTACCGCGGCCCGGCTATTCTCGGCCATGAGCCGGGCCCGAATCAATGTTCGCATGATCGATCAGGGCTCCAGCGAGCTGAGCATCATCGTCGGCGTCAACGACAGCGATTTTGAAGCCACCATTCGGGCGATTTATCACGAGTTTGTGGGATGAATCGTCTGCTGCGGGGGATTGGGATAAAAAAGGGACACCCCGGCGAAGAGAAAATCAAAAAAACCGGAGGTATCTAATGAAGGTTCTTGTAACAGGCGCGGAAGGCCAGTTGGGCAGGGACGTGATTCGGGAACTGGAAACCCGGGGCATCGAATGCAAAGGTGTGGATCGGGGAGATTTTGATTTGCTGGACGCGCCGGCGGTGAAAACCGCTGTGGCGGAATACGGCCCCGACGCAGTGGTGCACTGCGCGGCCTATACCGCGGTAGACAAGGCGGAGAGCGAACCGGAGATCTGCGCCCAGGTCAATGGGGACGGTACCCTTAACGTGGTGCGGGCGGCTCTGAACGTCGGCGCGAAGATGGTTTATATCTCCACGGACTATGTGTTTTCCGGCGAGGGAGAGGAGCCCTGGACGGAGGAATCCCCCTACGGGCCGAAGAACGTATACGGGCTGAGCAAAGCGCAGGGAGAAATTGCGGTTCGCAGCCTGATGGAAAGGTACTTTATTTTGCGCACATCCTGGGTGTTCGGCGTCCATGGGAGCAATTTTGTGCGGACCATGATGCGGCTGGGCCGGGAACGGGCGGAAGTCCGGGTAGTGGAGGACCAGATCGGCTCCCCCACGTATACGGTGGATCTGGCACGGGTGATCTGTGATATGCTCCCCACGGAGAAATACGGCATTTATCATGTGTGCAACCAGGGCTATCTTTCCTGGGCCCGCTTTGCGGAGATGATTATGGAACGGGCCGGGCTGCGGTGCCGGGTGGAGCCTGTTCCGACCGCTGAATATCCCACGCCCGCCCGTCGGCCGCTGAATTCCCGTATGGATACGGGAAAGCTGATCCGGAACGGTTTCCAGCCCATGCCGGAGGTGGAGGACGCGCTGGAGCGCTGCCTGCACAGGATGGAGCTGGAAGGCCAGTGAGCCGGATAAAACGGAATCCAAAGGAGCCGGAAGGCTCCTTTTTTGCAATCGCGGCAAAGGGTAAAGCCGGGAAACGGAGCGGCTGAACCTTTTATCAGACGGATTTTCGGCGGAAAGGGGGATCTGATATGGCACGAACCGGGTGGATCGCCGCGGCGGTTTTTCTCGCGGACCGTCTGAGCAAGGCACTCTGTGCGAAGCTGCCGGCGGAAGGGGCTGTTCTGATTCCCGGCATTCTGAGGCTGCGGCGGGCTGAAAACACGGGTATGGCCTTTTCCCTGTTCAGCGGGCATCCGCGGCTGCTGGGGGTGCTGAGCCTCGTTGTGATTGCCGGGGCGGTTTTCTTTCTGCGAGGAAAACGGATGAACGGGCTGACCCGGGCCGGACTGATGATGATCGTTGGGGGTGCCGCCGGGAATGCCCTGGACCGGCTGACCCAGGGCTATGTGACGGATATGCTGGAGCCGCTATTTGTGCGTTTCGCGGTATTCAACCTGGCGGATGCCTGCCTGGTGATTGGATGTCTGCTGGTGCTGCCGGAAATCCTTCGGGGCGGAAAGGACGGCGGCGCAGACCTGCCGGAAGAAAAGGGAAGCCGGAATCCTTCAGATGAACGGGGGACAGGCTGAACAGCGGCCCGGAAGCGGTGCTGTCCTGAAAGCAAGTATCTGTTTCAGAAAAGGCGTCACATCGGGTGCCATATGGATGGAAGCCGGAACGTCTTTTGTGTGAGGAGGTCGGGAAAGCGATGGAGGAGGGAACGGAATACCGTCTGACCGGGGACGGCCGGCGGGCGGATGTGGTCATCAGCGAGCAGACCGGCCTGAGCCGCAGCCGGGTGGCAGCCCTGATGGAGGACGGCCGATGCATAATGGGGGGAAGGCTCTGCAGGAAGGCGGGGACGAAGACGACCGAGGGGCAGGAGATCCTGCTGACGGTGCCCCCGCCGGCAGATCCGGAGCCCCGGGCGGAAGACCTGCCCCTGGAGATCCTTTATCAGGATGCGGATCTGGCGGTCGTGATCAAGCCCCGGGGCATGGTGGTGCATCCGGCACCGGGGCACGCAGAGGGCACGATGGTGAACGCCCTGCTGTACCACATGAACAGCCTGGGCGGAATCGGCGGAGCGCTGCGGCCGGGGATTGTGCACCGGCTGGACAAGGATACCTCCGGACTGATGATGGTGGCAGCCAACGATAACAGCCAGGCGGCGCTCAGCCAGATGCTGGCGGATCGGAAAGTGGAGAAGCATTATCTGGCCCTGGTGGAGGGAAAAATGAAGGAAGCTTCTGGCCGCATCGATCTGCCGATCGGGCGCAGCCGGAAGGATCGGAAAAAGATGGCAGTGGATCCAGATGGGCGAAGTGCGGTAACCGAATGGAAAACGCTGGCGGAGGGGAGAAACTGTACGCTGCTGGATGTGCATATTCTGACGGGCCGCACCCATCAGATTCGGGTGCATATGAAAGCCATCGGCCATCCTCTGTGCGGGGATCCGATTTACGGAGGGGAGAAGGGGGTTCCCGTGCCCTGCCTGATGCTGCACGCCTGCTCCCTGGCGTTTCTCCATCCCGTGACAGGAGAGGAGATGCGCTTTCAGGCGCCAATCCCGGAGGACTTCCGGGAAGGCCTGCGAAAAAACGGGATCGAATTACAGACGAACGGCCCAATTGCGCCGTGAACCGGGGACGGCCCTTTTGCGAGGGGGAGAAGCGGTCCCCCTTTTTCATTTTTTGGCGCATGAAATCGGACCCAAAGCATTCCGATGAACTGACATGAAAATGGTTTTGGGCAGAAAGACATAAAAAATGGTTGGAAAGGCCGGGAAAATATGATACAATCCGAAACAGAAGAAAAAAAGCGCGGAGTGAACCAAGACGCGCATCATATCGGGCCATCCCTGAAAAGGAGGAAAAGGAAAAAGATGTTGAAAGACTTTGAGCGGAAGACGGAAGACAAGGACGTGCTGAAAGCGGAAACCAAAGCGCTTCGGGAACAGCTGACTGCCCAGCAGCAGTTGCTGATGGAAGCGAAGCTGCCGGTCATCGTGCTGATTGAAGGCTGGGCAGCCGCAGGGAAGGGCAGTCTGATCAAGGAGCTGATCAGCGAAATCGATCCCCGGTTTTACAGCGTCGTTTCTCCGGTGATCGGGCCGGAAAAGGAGGAGCGGTATCCTTTCCTGTACCCTTTCTTCAGCGCCATTCCGGAAAACGGAAAGATCACCTTTCTGGATTCCGGATGGATGGAAAGCGCCGTACGGAAATTCCTGCGCCACGAGATTACCCGGAAGGAATATCAGCGCCGGATCCGGCAGGTGAACGAATTCGAACGGCAGCTGCGGGACGGGGGCTACCTGGTGCTGAAAATCTTCCTGCATATCGACAAGAAGGAGCAGTTTGAGCGGCTGCGGAACCTGGCGGAGCATCCGGAAACCGAATGGCGGGTCACGGATGAAGACATCTGGCAGCATAAGGAATACAAGCGCTTCCAGGACACGTACGAAGCCTTTATGGAGGACACCGGGGACCTGCTGCCCTGGCATGTTCTGGACGGGAAGAACCGGAAGGGCGCAGTGAGGGATGCCATGGCCCTGCTGACGGGGCAGATTCAGGAGGGGCTGGATGCCGGCCGTTACGTGGGCGAACCCTTCGACGAGGAGTTCCCGATGAAGGAGATGCCCCATCTGTCGGAGGTGGACCTTTCCCTGACCATTGAGGATGATGAATACAAGAAGGAACTGAAGAAGCTGCAGAAGCGGCTGAGCGAGCTGCACAACATCATCTATCGGAAGAAGATTCCGGTCATTCTCTGCTACGAAGGATGGGATGCCGCGGGCAAGGGCGGCAACATCCGGCGGGTCGCCTATCCGCTTGATCCCCGCGGGTTTGACGTGCGGCCGATCGCCTCTCCGCTGCCCCATGAACTGAATCGGCAGTATCTGTGGCGGTTCTGGACCCGGCTGCCTCGCACCGGGCATATCTGTATCTTTGACCGTACCTGGTACGGGCGGGTGATGGTGGAACGGCTGGAGGGCTTCTGCGGCGAGAAGGACTGGCAGCGGGCTTACAACGAAATCAACGAGTTTGAGCGGCAGCTGACGGACTGGGGCGCCGTGGTGATCAAGTTCTGGATCCATATCGACCCGGAAACCCAGCTGGCGCGCTTTACAGACCGGCAGAATACGCCTGAAAAGCAGTGGAAGATCACGGATGAGGACTGGCGGAACCGGGAAAAGTGGCCCCAGTACGAGGTGGCGGTGGACGAGATGCTGCAGAAAACCAGCACGAAAAATGCCCCCTGGTATATCATCGAATCCAACGACAAGAAATACGCCCGGATCCGGACGCTGAAAATCATCGTCAAGGCGTTGGAGGAAGCCTGTGAAAACCGTTTTGAAGAGATGATGGACTGAGCGGGGACAGACAGGCCGGGACAGTCCTTCTATGGGTGAAAGGCGGGGAGACATTTCCCGTCTTTCATTTTGCGGAGCAGACAGCAGGCGAGGAGGATCTGTTCCGCCCTCACAGCGTCTCGCAGGCCTGAGAGAGACGCAGGGACAGGGTGGTATACCGGCGGGCTACATGATCGTTACGGACCATGGAGGCGATGACGTCTTCCGTTCCCACCAGCACGACCAGGGATTTTGCCCGGGTCAGGGCCGTGTAGAACAGATTCCGGGTCAGGAGCATGGCAGGCGCCGGGGTCACCGGCATAATGACCACCGGAAATTCGCTGCCCTGGCTTTTATGAACGGAGAGACAGTAGGCCAGGTCCAGATCCTCCAGATCGTCGTCTTCATATATCACATCCCGCTCATCGTCGAAGCGGACGGTCAGGATGTGCTCGGCTGGATCAACCTCGGTGACAAAGCCGATATCCCCGTTGAAGACACCGGTGCCCTCCTCCCCGCCCCGGGGACCATCCTTCCGCCACACCAGATTGTAATTGTTGCGGGTCTGGATCACCTTGTCCCCCAGGCGGAAGGTCATGTCTTTCCAGGAAAGCTCAGGCGTGCGGGAGGAGGCCGGATTCATTGCCTCCCGCAGGAGCAGGTTCAGGGTATTGACGCCGCAGTCCCCTTTGCGGGCGGGAGCCAGCACCTGGATATTCCGCACAGCCTGAATCCGCTCGGTGCCCTTGCGGAAGCCCAGATATCCCGGCAGGCGGTCCCGCATGAGGGAGACCACGGTATTCGCGGCATCCCGGATACCGGGCTGGCGCTGGAAGAAAAAATCGGATCCCTTCTCGTTCAGAACCGGCATTTCGCCCCGGTTGATCAGATGCGCGTTGAGCACGATGCGGCTGTGCTGGCTCTGACGGAAGATATCCGTCAGCCGGGCGCAGGGCACCTTTCCGCTGTCCAGCAGATCTCCCAGCACATTGCCCGCTCCCACGGAAGGCAGCTGATCCGCGTCCCCCACAATGATCAGGCGGGTTCCGGGAGAGATGGCCCGCAGCAGGGATTTCATCAGCCACAGATCGATCATGGAGGCCTCGTCTGCGATCACGCAGTCCGCCTCCAGGGGCTCATCCTCGTTCCGGGCGAAAACCCCTTCCTCTTTGCCATATTCCAGCAGTCGGTGAATGGTCTGCGCCTCGGCTCCGGTTGCCTCGGTCATGCGCTTGGCCGCCCGGCCCGTCGGCGCGCAGAGCAGGGTCTCCTTTCCGTCCTGGCTGAGGAGGGAAAGGATGCAGTTAATGATCGTGGTTTTTCCGGTGCCCGGCCCGCCGGTAATGATGAAGACGCCGTTTTCCAGGGCCTGCAGGATGGTTTCCCGCTGGGTATCGGAAAAAACGATGCGGTGCTCGCGCTCAAAGCGCGCAATGTCCTGACGGGCATGGCGGCGCGGTCCGGACCGGGCTGCAGCCATGAGCTCCGCCATTCGGAGAGCTACTTCCTTTTCGGCCCGGTCCATTTCCGGAAGATAGACCCGCCTCTCCGCTCCCGGAGGGGAGTCCTTCGGCATCTCCGCGACCAGATACCGGCTGAGGAGCAGGTGGGTCAGCGCGTCCCCGCAGCGCTCTTCTCCGATCTGCAGCAGGTCCGCCGTTGCCCGGATGAGGGAATCCTCCGGCAGATAGCAGTGACCGTAGGATTCCCCGGCTTCACGCATCACGTACTGCATGGCGGCACGAATCCGGCTTTCCGCGTCACGGGGGATGCCGATGGCCAGGCCGATGCGGTCCGCCGTGCGGAACCCAAACCCCTCCAGATCGACGCAGAGCTGATACGGATCGCTTTCCATCACGGCCTGGGTGCTCTCCCGATAGTGTTCCCCGATTTTGACAGCCAGGGAGGAGGGAATGCCGCGGGACAGGAGATACATGATGGCCTGACGGGTGCCCTGCTGCTTGGCAAAGCTTTCCGCAATCATGAAGGCCCGCTTTTCG
The DNA here is from genome assembly GCA_902797445.1 of uncultured Eubacteriales bacterium. Taxonomy (GTDB): domain Bacteria; phylum Bacillota; class Clostridia; order Christensenellales; family Aristaeellaceae; genus Aristaeella. The sequence goes on from CADBTC010000360.1 coordinate 8,912, forward strand.
CCGATACCGGGGAGTTCCATCAGCCGCTCCGGATGCTCGGAGAGCACCTCCATGGTCTCCTCCCCAAAGAAGGAAACAATCTGGTGAGCGGTGGCGAAACCGATGCCCCGGATAACGCCGCTGGCCAGGTATCGCTCGATGCCCAGAAGGGAGGAGGGAGCCTTCAGCTCAAAGGAGGAAACCTTGAACTGACGGCCGAAAGTTTTATGCTCTGTCCAGTCTCCGGTCAGGATGACCTGCTCTCCGATATTCAGCTCCGGCAGCGTACCCACGGCCGTATGCTCGCTGCGGTCGACCCGGATGGCCAATACGGAATAACCATTTTCCGGATTACGGAAAATGGTGCCCAGAACGGTTCCTGCCAGCTTCTCCACCCATGGAAACCTCCCCTCGCGAAAGCCCCTTCCGGGGTCTCCCCAGTGTATCATGAATCCCCGGTTCTGTCATGCATTTATCAAGAGAAACGAAGTGCTTTTTCAAAAGGGACGAAGTTCTGTTTTGCGCCGGCGTGCCTGACGGTCGCGAAGAACCGTCGGTGTCCGCATCCTGCGAACTCCGACCGGCGGAACCGCAAACAGCCACATGAAATGCGCGGGTGAAAAGGAAAATCTTTTCGGTTCCTTGTCAGACCGGGAAAGGTCTGATATAATTTTCAGGAAAATCAGCGGGGAGAAGGTGCGTTTTTATGGATTTTCTCAAAACACTGCTGGCCTACATGGCCGCGACGTTCGTGGTGGCGGTGGAGAGTACCGCGACTCCTTCCGTAACGCCCGTGCCGACCCCGGGCCCGGCAGCCACCGGCCCGGCATATGCCGTGACGGAAACCCTGGAGCCGGCCGCGACGGAGACGCCGGTTCCGACCGTTTCCGTGACGCCTGCGCCTGTGCCCACCATTACGGCCAACGTCCGGGGATATCATAATCTGAAGATGGGCGACCGGGGGGACGAGGTCCGGAAGCTGCAGCAGCGCCTGATCGAGCTGGGCTATCTGCCCGAAGGCGCGGATGACGGCGCATTCGGCGGACAAACCCGGACCGCGGTGCGGTGGTTCCAGTATTATAACGGCCTGACGGTGGACGGGATTGCGGGCCGCAAGACCCAGACAAACCTCTTCGAGAACCCCGATATCGCCCCCATGCCCACGCCGGAACCGACGCCGGAA
>CADBTC010000361.1 GCA_902797445.1 uncultured Eubacteriales bacterium
AGGCGGTGGACCGGTGTGAGTTACAGGAACCATGAGGGCTACAGCGACCCGACCGCCGGGGCGGCGCTGGCGAACATCATGCGTGAAGAACGCAGGAGGAAACACAGGGGGAGGGACGGGCCACCGGAAAGAATGGGAAAACGCAATCATGGAGTGGGCTGCGGAGGGCCACCCGCCAGCCCGGAAAAAGCCCAGGAACAGATGCGAACGATTACCAACACCGTGAATGGAAAGAGAGGATATGAGCATCTGGGATAACGCGATGGAATATGATGATCGGATCATAGACTGCTGGTACGACCTGGCGAACGCGGTCATAGTAAGGGCCGCGGAGGACTACAGGGCGGATCTGCAGCGGATCAGAAAAGATCCCGGGAACAGGGAAGCGATGAAGGACGCGCTGAAAATCGAGCGGTTCTTCCGGTCCCGCTGGTACACCCGGCTGACGGATGTGCCCGGAGAATATCTGATTGAACGGCTGAGGAAGGAGATGGAGAAATGACCGCAAGAGAATACCTTGGGCAGGCGTACAGGCTTGACCAGCGCATCAACAGCAAGCTCCAGCAGATCGCCAGTCTGCGTTCCCTGACGCAGAGGGTGACCGCATCGTGTGGGGGTGAGACTGTTTCCCGCACAAGGAACGTTCACTCCCTTGAGGACACCATCATCCGCCTGATGGAAGCGGAGGAAGAAATCAACTGCCAGATCGACGAACTGATCCAGTTGAAGATTGAGATCGGAGAAACAATTGATCAGGTTGAGAATGAGACCCGGCGCCTGATTCTTGAAAAACGGTATCTCTGTTTTCTCTCCTGGGATCAGATCGCGTCTGATCTGAGTTACAGCCGGCGTTGGGTACTGAACCAGCATGACCGCGCCGTGGAAGCAGTGGGCAGGATTCTGGCTGAAAAGGAGGCGTCCGCTTGAGTTATCAGGAAGCATTGGAAGATGGCGTGCCGATGAAAAAGACCGGGCCCAGCTGCCAGAATGCCTACTACCCGCCTTGTCATTGTTGCGGAAAGCCCGTGTATTCCTGGTCGTATCGGCGCGTTGTAAAATATACCTGCCGCGCCTGTAGGACGAAAGAAATCCAAAAAGTGTGCACACCAGTTCACAAAAATTCACTTGCGTGCAGATAGCGCTTATGCTACTATAAAACTGTGGCAATAGGCCACAGCGAAAATGGAGACGGGCCTTGGGGAAGCAATTCCCCAGGGTTTTTTCATGCCCGTAACAGGAGGGTTCACCACATGCCCCGCCTACCCGACCATCCCTGCGCGCACCCCGGCTGTCCCCGGCTGGCGCCGCGGGGCAGGAAATACTGCGAAGAACACACCGGCGCGCATCCGGAGGAAGTGCGATCAGCTTCGTCCCGTGGATACGACTGGCGTTGGCAAAAAGCCAGGAAAGCGTTTCTTCTCGCGCATCCGCTTTGCGAAGAATGCAAAAAGCAGGGCCGGTATGTGGTTGCAACGGATGTGGACCACATCGTGCCCCACCGCGGCGACCCAACGCTGTTCTGGGATCAGGGCAACTGGCAGGCGCTATGCCACAGCTGCCATTCACGGAAGACAGCGACGGAGGATCAGCGGCCCGAGTACCGTTACTGACCCCAGGGGGGTTCTGATCTCTACGGGCCTCGCCCTTCCCGACCGCCGCCCCCTGCCACGCAAACGCACAGCGAAATCAAAAGGGTATTGGGGCCCTTTTCAAAGGAAGTGCAGCGAAATGCCCACAAAATCCAACAATATCGGCGGCAGGGGTGGTTCCCGGTCTGGCGCCGGGAGAAAGAAAACCGCGCTGAAAGACAAGATTGCGGCCGGGAATCCGGGCGGCAGAAGCCTCGAGGTGCTTGACATCCCGGAAATCGAAGGAGCCGAGATGCCCAAGCCTCACGACTTTCTCTCGTCTGAGCAGCGTGACGGAAATCCGCTGCAGGCCAAGGATATCTATGAGGAAACCTGGCTGTGGCTGAAGCGGGTCGGGTGCGCCGCCAAGGTATCGCCCAACCTGATTGAACGGTACGCCATGAGCAGCGCGCGCTGGATTCAGTGCGAGGAAATGACCAGCAAACTGGGATTCCTGGGAAAGCATCCTGTGAGCAATAAGCCGATTCCCAGCCCCTTTATCAACATCGGCATCCAGTATATGAATCAGGCGATCCGGCTCTGGAATGAAATATTCCAGATTGTGAAAGAAAACTGCTCAACGGACTATAACAGTGGCCCTTCCCCGGAAGATGACCTGATGGAGCGTTTGCTCAGGGCGAGAGGGAACTGAATGGAGGAACGAAAATGATCGAAAAGGTTAACCCCGGACACGTTGACAAGCTGGCTGACCGCATTGCCGGCGCGCTGGTGGACTACGCCTACTCCGTACAGGACAATCCCCGCATCGCGGTGGATGTCCTGCTCGGGCACGGGGTGTGCCACATCATTGCGGAGACTTCCGTACATATCCCGGTTCCCTTCGTACAGGATACCGTTACCCGCATCGCCGGAGATGGCGTCGTCATGGATTACTGCGAAGTGGATCAG
>CADBTC010000362.1 GCA_902797445.1 uncultured Eubacteriales bacterium
CCACGATATCCGCCATCACGCACCGGCCGCTCTCATAGGCCTCCCGCAGCCCGTCCACCCGCTTTTTGTCCTGACGGAACAGCCGTACCCCGGGGAACGCCAGCCCAAAGGCCATACCGGAGAAAACCAGCAGAACGATCGGCAGCGCTGCGCCTTCCAGCCCAAAAGTGCCGCTCACCTGATCCACGATACATACGATAAGCCCCAGCAGGGCCACCGCCCCGCCGGCCGCCATCAGGATACAGCCCGCAAAGCCCCGGGTTTCCATCCCGAATTTCCTGTAGCTTTCAATGGTCGTCATGCTCTGCGCCTTTCATATTTCAGCCGGAAAGGAAAACCTGCCGCCGGCCCGGATCCCTGTTCTGAAAACCGGCTTCGCATCGTTCAGCAGTAATATGTTTTATACCACTCCGCAAACTTCCGGAGCCCTTCCCGGATCCCGATGGCCGGCCTGAAGCCGTAGTCTTCTTCCAGTCCCTTGCTGTCCGCATAGGTCACCGGCACATCGCCCGGCTGCATCGGAACGAGCTTCTTATGGGCGTCAAAGTCATAGTCAGCCGGCAGCACGCCGGCCCGCACCAGTTCTTCCTGGAGGGTCTGAATATAATCCAGCAGGTTTTCCGGCGTTCCGCCCCCGATGTTGTACACGGCATACGGAGGAAGCGGCAGACCGTCTTCCCCGGCCGCCCGTTCCGGAGCACCCCGCATCACGCGGAGAACGCCTTCCACAATATCATCCACATAGGTAAAATCCCGCTTGCAGTTGCCGTAATTGAAGATGGAAATCGTTTCCCCCCTGACGAGCTTCTGCGTGGCGGAGTAATAGAACATATCCGGACGTCCGGCGGGACCGTACACGGTAAAGAATCGGAGGCCGGTGGACGGGATGTTGTACAGCTTCGCGTAACTGTGGGCCAGCAGTTCGTTGCTCTTCTTCGTCGCCGCGTACAGGCTGACAGGGTTGTCCACCTTGTCGTCCGTGCTGAACGGCACTTTTTTGTTGCCGCCGTAGACGCTGCTGCTGGAAGCATAGACGAGATGCTCCACCCCTTTGGCCCCGCCGTCATAGCTGTGGCGGCAGGCTTCCAGAATATTGTAAAAGCCGATCAGATTGCTTTCGATATACACGTCCGGATGGTCGATGGAATAGCGGACCCCGGCCTGCGCGGCCAGGTTCACCACAACATCGGGCCTGTACCCGGCAAAGACCCGGTCCACCAGCGCCTTATCGGCAATGCTTCCCCTGACAAAAACATGTCTGACCGGGGAAGTCTCCGCGGCTTTCTCAATCAGGGAAAGGCGGTACTCCTTGAGCTTCGGGTCATAGTAATCATTCATGTTGTCAAAGGAAATCACCGTTCCGGCCGCAAGCTCCCTGAGCAGCCGCAGCACCAGGTTGGCCCCGATAAACCCGGGGGACCCGGTGACCAGGATCGTTTTTCCGCTGAGTTCTGTCTGCACTTTCTTTGACATGCGGTTACTCCTTCTGTGACCATGCCGTCATTCGGCCCGGCTGTAATAAACCATGCGCGCATAAAACAAAAAGCGGTGATCAGCAGCGGGCGCCTTTCATCCGGTGCGCCCGGCCCTTCTCATCACCGCTTATTATATCAGGTTAATCCCTTCTGAACAAGTCTCTCGTATATACCTTCTCTTCCACATCATCCAGAACGCTGTCGTACCGGTTCGCGATGATGGCGTCTGCCCCCGCCTTGAACTTCCTGATGTCGTTTACAACCAGGGAGCCGAAGAACGTCGTGCCGTCCTCCAGCGTCGGCTCGTAGATGATCACCGTCGCCCCTTTGGCCTTGATGCGCTTCATGACCCCCTGGATGCTGCTCTGGCGGAAATTGTCGCTGTTCGCTTTCATGGTCAGCCGGTACACCCCGACAGTCAGCGGCCGCTCCTTCTCCGCGTTCCACATGCTGTTGGCGGTATAGTATCCGGCTTTCTCCAGCACGCGGTCCGCGATAAAATCCTTGCGCGTGCGGTTGGACTGCACGATCGCTTCGATCAGGTTTTCCGGCACATCCTCATAATTGGCCAGCAGCTGCTTCGTATCCTTCGGCAGGCAGTATCCGCCGTACCCGAAGGACGGGTTATTGTAATGGTTGCCGATGCGCGGGTCCAGGCATACCCCGTCGATGATCGCTTTGGTATCCAGCCCCTTGATCTCGGCATAGGTATCGAGCTCGTTGAAATAACTGACCCGGAGCGCCAGATACGTGTTCGCGAACAGCTTGACCGCCTCCGCTTCCGTATAGCCCATCAGGAGAACGTCGATATTCTCCTTCTCCGCCCCTTCCCGGAGCAGGCGGGCAAACGCGGCGGCGGCAGGCTTTGTGCCCTCATCGCACCCCACGATGATGCGGGAAGGATACAGGTTGTCATAGAGCGCCTTGGATTCCCGGAGGAATTCGGGGCTGAAGAGAATCCGGTCCGTATGATATTTCTCCCTCACGCGCTCCGTATACCCGACCGGGATGGTGGATTTGATCACCATCACCGCGCTTTCGGAAGATGCCAGCACCAGCTCGATGACGGATTCCACG
>CADBTC010000363.1 GCA_902797445.1 uncultured Eubacteriales bacterium
ACCTCGCTTCCTCCGGATGCGCGCCAGCATGGGTGTCGCAGTACTTTCTGCCTCTTGCCACCAGCCTGGGACAGCCGGGGTGAGCGCAGGGGTGGTCGGGCATCCTGGGCATGCGGGGAACCTCCTGTTGCGGGCATGAAAAAAACCCTGGGGAATTGCTTCCCCAAGGCCCATCGTCTATTCAACCATGACCACTATACCACACTTATGAATTATCCGCAAGTGAACACGACTGCACACTTTCAATGCTGCTTTGAAGGAGTACAGCATCCAGTTTTTCAATTGCTCTGTCGCGCACTTTATACACCGCGCGCACGCTGTAAGAAAGCGCCGCAGCAATGTCCTTCCAGGGTTTCAGCCAGACATAACGCAGAATCAGCACTGTCTGGCAGCGAGCATCATCCACACGGTGAATTACTCTCTGGACTTCCTCCCGGAGATCGACCAGGGCGTCGGTATCAGAATTGATTTCTTCCCTCAATTCCATGATCTTCACGACGGTGTCCTGGAGCGCGTGAACATTCCGGGTATGGCTGACCGGTTCCACTTCCGTGACAGCTGACGTGCTGGTCGCGCTGGCTTCCAATGTGGAGAGAATCGCCAGTTTGCTGTTGATCAGCCCATCCAGCCTGCGGATCTGATCCAGATACTCTTTTGCAGTCATTCAGCCAGTTCCTTCCTCAGCCGTTCAATCGGGGATTCTCCGGGTACGCCCGTCAGCCGGACGTACCCGCAGTCCATGAACCGGTCATCGTTTGCCATCGCTTCATCCCTGGCGCTCATACAGGCCGTAGGGCTTCAGTGTGCCCTTGCCACCACCTTTGTTGTACAGCTTCATCATAGCGAAAGCATAGCAGTAGTCTTTCTTCGGGTTATCCGTCTTATTCTTGTTCAGCGCGGTGAGATCGGCGCCGCCGACGTTTTTCAGGAACCGGTCCCGTTTGTATTCCCCGCCATACACCTGCAGGAACATGGCCATGCCGCCGATGATGTTGGACGCTAGGCTCCATTTCTCGCCATGCCAGCATTCCATCAGGAGTGCGAGGGTATGGGAGTACAACTGGGGATCAGCCTCGTAAACGCGCCACAGTTTTTCAACACAGGCAATGCTGCTGGTGGCGGCGCTGTGGGAAGGAGCCAGGCGGAATCCCGCGTCCTGTGTGCGCTTGCGGAAATCTGCCGCGTTTTCGTTGTTGGACAGGATCAGCGCGCGGATGCGGTAGGCGGCGGCGACTTCCTTGGATTCGCCGCGCTGGAGGGCGAACAGGTAGGCTTCGTCCTCATAAGTCAGGCCATGGAACAGCATCACGCTGACCATGAAGTTTTTGTATTTGTTGACTTCATTCAGCGCGGCCAGGGTGTGCGCGCCGTCGAACACATAATAGTGGCCGTCACGGAAACTGACCTTCACCAGATTCACCAGGCGGGAGTCGAAGTTCTCCACGATACGTTCCACACGTTTCATGTCGATAGGGCGCTGATAGGAAACGTCGCTCTCCAGCATGCTGTTGGGAAGATGGGTGAATTCGCACCCGCATTTTTCGTCAAGCATCCGGATGACGCCGGTGTTGTTTTCCGGGGCGGGAATGGCATTCATGCTCATCTGGATTCCCTGGGCTTTCTGCTGTTTGTTCGCCTGACGGCGCGCATTGCGATTTTTGCGGCTCATTTACTTTTCCTCCTTCTGTGCGTTCAAATGCTGGTCCAGCATTTTTTCGGTGGTTTCTGCAACGTAATCGATCATCTGGCGGATCATTTCATTATGCTCTTCGGTGATCATGCTGGGGTGATAATTGGCGAGAGTGGCTTCAAAAGCGACAAGATAGGCGTTCTGGGAATGCTTGAACAAATCGATGACATGGCTGAACATGCCCGGATCGTCAGGAAGGCCGGTGCTGACGAGGGCAATCTGCCCATTCCTGACCCCGATCCCGGTCACCGAGGGCGGGCCGGGGAGGTAGGCGGCCTTTTCGGCTGCCTTGGCAGCGGCTTTGGACTTTTCCTCGCACTTTTTGCAGATAGGGCGGTATTCCTTGGATTTAGAGGGGATACTGAAATCTGAGAAAGGCTTTTCCTCCCCACAGCTTTCACAGACGCGGGTCTGGCCTTCATGCTCCTTGTTCTTCATATCGGTGTACGCTCTGTGGATCGAAACCTCGCCTTTGCGGAGCTTCTCCTTCGTTCGATCGTCTGCGTTGGCATCCAGTTCCTTAACTTTGGCCAGTGTGTCACGGGATACTCCAACCATCTTTCCCAGCTTGTCCATGGCGTTGCCTTTTTCAGCTTCTGCAGAATTCTGCAGAAGCTGGGGATTGCTGCCTCCGCTCAACGTCGCCTGGCGCTTTTTAGCCTGTTCGCGATAGAAGGATTCGTATTTCAGTCCGATCTGGCTCCGCTGATAGCTGTTCAGGTTGCGCCGGGCCAGCTGCCGCTCCAGCATCCAGAACATGGCCGCGTCCTTATCGGGGAAATCCTTCTCTTCGATGCCGAAGGGAATACCGTGGGCATGGCAGATCTCGTAGCGGTTGTGACCATCGACAATCGTGCCATTCCAAACAGCCAGGGGCGTATCGCACCCATCCCGCACGATGCTTTCTTCCAGCATGTAGCGTTCCTCGTCGCTCAGGGGCGGGATCAGTTCCCGGAGTTCGGGGTCAACCTTCAGGTCGTACAGTTTCTTTTCCATTGCGATGTCCTCACTTTCTATTCACGGTATTGGTAATCGTTCGCTTCTGTCCCAGGGCTTTTTCCGGAGTGGCCGGCGGCCCTCCGCAGCCCATTCCATGATTGCGCTTGCCCATTCTTTCCGGCGGCCGATTCCGCCTTCTCCGTTTCCTCCTGCGTTCTTCGCGCATGATGTTCGCCAGCGCCGCCCCTGCTGTCGGGTCGCGGTATCCCTCTTGGTTCCGGTAGCTCATGTTGTTCCACCGCCTTTGCTCTTCTTCTCCAGGTAGCCATACAGCGCCACGCCCAGATCCATCGCCAGCGGATGGTTTTTCCACTTCTCTCCAACCAGGGTGGCAATGTCCTTTGCCGCCTTTTCCCAGAATGCGGCGCATTCATCTGTGCCCAAAGGCGGGGGGTCATGATGCTCTTTCAGGTAAATCCAGATGTCCCGGATGATCTGCTTCTCAGTTTCCATTGCACACCTCCGCCTTCACTGCATCTATCAGGGCTTCCTGTATCCGGTCCTTCTCTGCCAGCGCTTTCAACACTCTGGCGTCCACGGTGTCCTTCGTCACGATGTGGGTGATCACCACAGTCTCCGCTTTCTGCCCCTGACGGTACAGGCGCGCGTTCATCTGCTGGTACAGTTCCAGCGACCACGTCGGCGTGAACCAGCAAATGGTGTTCCCGCCTTCCTGCAGGTTCAGCCCGTGTCCGGTGGAGGCAGGATGTGCCAGCCCGACTGTGATTTTCCCCTCGTTCCATCGCTTCATGGACGCTTCTGTGTCCAGCCGCTCGAAGGGAATGCCGGTGCCCGCCAGCCTTTCTGCGATACGGTCATAGTCATGCTTGAACCAGTACCCAACCAGCAGGGGTCTTCCATTCATCCCTTCGATAATGTCCTCCAGGGCGTCCAGTTTCCGGTCATGGATCCGGATCACGCCGCCATCGTCGGCGTATATCGCCCCGCTGGACAGCTGCAGGAGCTTGCCAGTCAGCGCCGCCGCGTTTGCCGCTGTGATCTCGCCGTCCGGAAGGGACAGCACAAGATCCTGCTTCATTTCCTCATACACAGCTTTCTCTCTGGGGGACATTTCCACTTCATAGCTGGTGGTGATGAGTTCCGGCATTTTTAGATGCCCGCAGGCCTTCATGCTGATGGTGATGTCGCTGATGCGCCGGTAGATTTCCTCTTCCGCGCCGGGCAGGGGCTTGTAGCTGTACACGATGGGGCCGTTCATCCTATCGGGCGTGAAAAACGCGTTCCGGTACTGCCCGATGAAGCGGCCCAGCCTTTCGCCCATATCCAGCAGGCGGAATTCAGCGAATAAATCCATGAGGCCATTGCTGGAAGGAGTGCCTGTCAGGCCGACCACCCTTTTTACGCGGGGACGGACTTTCATCAGCGCCTTGAACCGCTTCGCCTGCCAGCTTTTGAAGGATGACAGCTCGTCGA
>CADBTC010000364.1 GCA_902797445.1 uncultured Eubacteriales bacterium
CCAGGTTCGCGCAGGAAGCAAGAGCGCATTCCCCGACGGAGGTCACGCCTTCCCCGATGGTGGCTGTGAGAATCTGGGCATTATGGTTGAACGGAGACACATTGCTTGAGGTGGAGTAATCCCACATCAGCCCCGTGCCGGTGATGGTCAGCTCGCCGGTCATGAGATTCAGCGTATAGTACACATTGTCGCCGCACTGCCCCATTGAGCCCAGGGGCTCGAAGGAAATGCCGTTCGCTTCCGCGTAGGTCTTCGTCGTGGAGGGATCCCAGCCGCGGAGCATCAGGGAGGCGCTGCAATTCGCGAAAGCAGACGCGCCGATGACGGCGTTCGGATTGCTGACGGTGACACTTCTTAGGGCGGTGCACCGATAAAAGGCATATGTGCCGATGCCCTCCACACTGGCGGGGAGGGTGACGCTTGTCACATTGGCCGCGTCCACAAAAAGATACTCTCCCACGCCGGTCACGCCGTCCTGAATGACGATGCTTCTGATGCTGCTGCGAACGTTATAGAACGGGGGGAGGTTTGTGCGGCTGAGGCCATAGTTATATGTCGGCCCTGTGCCGCTGATGGTCAGCACACCGGTCCTCGGCTGCAGCGACCAGGTCACATTCTCGCCGCAGGAGCCGTCCGCCATCGCCGCGCCGCAGCAAAGCGCCGCCATCAGCGCTGCCAGAGCCAGGATGATCCACAGTTTCCGCTTCATGATCTGTTTCCTCCTTTTGTGTTCGGTTTTCCGGTTCAGTTTTCTCTGTTCCGTTTCCCTTTATGTTCCTAATTCCGTTTTATTTCCAAAGAAGAGTTCGCCTGGGGCCGGTAAAAAAGCAGCTGCTGGAAACGGCCGCTGCGCTGGGTAAAGAAGGCAGGCCCGATTCCCATATATACCCATACATAGTTTAATGGGAAAAACAGGGTTTGCCTATCGTCCGATCGGACGATATTTTGTTACAAAAGCATTAAACCGGATTCGCGTCGGGGGCCGCGGGCAGGAAAATCACCAGGCGGAAGGCGGGAAGGCTTTCTACCTCCATGCATCCGCCCCGACCCTCCGCCAGCGCCCGCAGGGACAGAAGTCCGCCCGCTTCTCGGATGGGACCGGAAGGCGGCGTACCGTCGTTTTGCAGTGTAAAGCGGGTTCCGTTTTTTTCCTGTCCGATCCTCACCGACAAGGCGCGGCCTTCCGCGTGCTTCACCGCGTTGGCGGCGCATTCCTGAATCGCGGCGGCCAGCAGCCCGCGTCCTGGTTCCTCCCGGGGGATCCGGCCCGTGATGGTGACCTCCACCCCGACGGCCTCCGCCATATCGATGGCGTCGGCCAGGGCATCGCGGGCGGTGTCGTCCTGTTCGTATTCCCGCAGCAGGTAGGCGTTGGTGTTTTTCAGCGTCTGCAAGAGCAGCGTGTCACTGTAGGCTTTGGGATCGCTCAGATAGTGCCGGCTCTCCAGCAGGATGTGGCCCAGCGCGTCATGCACGGTCATCCGGGCGGTCAGCAGCTCCTGGGCGATGATGATCCGCTCCGCCTGCCGGTTATAAATTTGCAGGCGCAGGTGAAGATCCTTCAGCTTTCGGTTCTTCTCCTGCAGGTCAGCCAGTATCCCGGCCTGTTCTGTGATGTCCGTGGCGGTCAGCTGCGAGAGGGAACCGCCTGGCGTTTCCTGGCTGCTGAGCTGCCAGACCCGGCCCTCCGAGGAGACCCGATCCCCGCCCGCTGCTGCCTGAAAGACCTTCCAGTCTGTGAGCAGCTTTCCGGTCAGCGCTCCGGATAGACGATTCATCACCAGGTTGCGGAAGGACACCGAGCCATTCGGCTCGCCGAAAGCGACGCCTACCGGCAGCAGATCCATGGCCTGTTTCACGCTGTCCGGGGTCACGTGGCTTCTCCGGTAGCGGAAGGTCTCACGGACGGCAAAGACCAGAATCACGGCAAGGATGGTCTCAAAGGCCCATGCCGCCCGGATTGGGCAGGCGCAGACCGCCGCCAGCCAGGCGGGCGGTTCAGGGCGCCATTCCGGGTAGTTGTGCTTCCAGCTGATCACGGACATGCAGAGCCAGAAAACCACCGCACTGAAAAGGAAAGGAACAAGCAGAATCCCCTTGAAACGGCGGCTCCGACCGTCCCGGAAGGCGGCGATGAGGACTGTCATCTGGACGGTCAGCAGCAGGAACAGCACCCCCAGCACGGGCAGGCGCGCCGGGGAGAGGATGGCTTCGCGGATCGTCATGACCGTTCACCGCCCTTCTTTTCCGTTCTTCGGGGAAGAAGGTCCAGATAGAGGATCCCCTCTTCTTCCCGCGCCCGCATGGTTACAGGGAGGCCGGCCAGGTCCGGTACCCGCGATGTCTGCGCTGCCAGCACAAGGGCGTCTCCCCGCCAGGAGACCATCAGGGAGGACGCTTTTCCCATCAGGGCTTCCGCAGCTGCCTCGAAGGCATCATAGAGGGCAATCACGCCGTCGGCGGGCAGGGTCCGGTCCTCCTCCGGCGGCCGTGCGTCGGTGCGCAGACCAGCCAGAGACAGATACCCAGCAGATTCATTCAGCGCCAGGAAAAGCGTACGGACGCTCAGGCTGTCCCGCTCCGCCGCCAGCAGGAGAAGATTCGTTTTTCGCTTCACATAGGCGTTGAGCACGGATACCTGCGCCAGCTGTTCCGGAAAATCCGGAGCGTCCGGCTGCATCCGG
>CADBTC010000365.1 GCA_902797445.1 uncultured Eubacteriales bacterium
GGAGACATGAAGGTGGCCATGGCCATGAGCATCTTAAAGACCATATCCGGAACCGGACAGCTGGCTGAGATGTACTCCATAGATTTTAATGATGATATCGCCATCATCGGCCACAGTGGCTCCGGTGATGCGGACATTTCTGAGAAAAAACCGACCATGAAGATCGTGGAGGTCTTCCACGGAAAGACCGGCGGCGGATACCTGACCCAGTTCTATCCCCCGACCAACACGCCCATCACCTTCCTGGGCATCACCCAGGACCGGGACGGACATTTCAAGTTTGTAGTGGCCGAAGGCGTCAACGAAGAGGGCCCCATCTTCATGTTCGGCGACACGAACATGCGGATGCGCTTCACCTGCGGCGCCCGGGATTTCTGCAACCGCTGGAGTGAAGCCGGCCCCACCCATCATATGGCCGCCGCGGCCGGACGGCATATCGACACCATTCTGAAGGTGGCGAAAATCTTTAACGTACCGGTCGATGTGATTACCCGATAAAAATCCCAGAAAAAGGAAAAGAGGATAAAAACATGAAGAACATTCTGGAAGCCCCCTACCTGGTCGAAATGGTCCGCACCACAACGAATATGTATGCCCATACCTGGGATGAGCGCAACGGCGGCAATATTTCCCTGATGCTGGACGAAGCTCAGGTCGCGGAATATCTGGATGTGAACGCCGTCCTGCGGACCATCCCCACCGGCTTCACCGCCCCCGAGCTGGACGGGAAGTACTTCCTGGTCACCGGCACGGGCAAGTATTTCAAAAACGTGCAGTACGCGCCCGAGGTCAACCTGGGCATCGTGCGCCTGAAGGATCAGGGACAGCAGGCCGACCTCCTCTGGGGCTTTGCGGACGGCGGAAAGTTCACCTCCGAGTTCCCGGCCCATATGATGAGCCACGTGGCCCGGCTGAAGGTGGATCCCCAGAACCGGGTCGTCATGCACTGCCACCCCGCCAACCTGCTGGCCATGACCTATGTCCATTCCCTGGATGAGCGGGAGTTCACCCGCACCCTCTGGCAGATGTGCACCGAGTGCATCGTGGTGTTCCCCGAAGGCGTCAACGTGCTGCCCTGGATGCTCTGCGGCACCAACGAAATCGGCGAAGCCACGGCGAAGAAGATGGAAACCGCCCGTCTGGTGGTCTGGAGCCAGCACGGCATCTACGGCGCGGGCAAGGATCTGGACGAAACCTTCGGCCTCATCGAAACCGCGGAAAAAGCGGCGGAGATCTATATGAAGATCGCCCATCTCCCCCGCCTGAACACCATCACCGACGAGCAGCTGCACCTGATGGAGCAGCGCTTTGGCGTCAAAGGCCGCGAAGGTTATCTGGACTGATCAGGCCTTTCGTACCGAAAAGCCCCCGCATTTCCGGGGGCTTTTCATGTAACAATCTGGAATGCAGGACTGCAACGACATACAGGAGGGCATACAATGGAGTTTTATGTGGAATGGCGGCTGCGGGGAGACCGGTACAGCGATGGCTTTGGAAATGGAATGACGCTGTCCTCCAGCGAATCCACGCAGGAAATGGAAAAGATCTCGGAAGATGCGGGACTGACCGTGTTTCGCGGAAAAAAGGGCCATCTGCTGCGGGTTTATCACGAAGAGAAGCGGGGCGTCACCTGCTGCCGTACGGTCTTCGAAAATGCAACCGATGAAACCGCCACGGTTGAACTGCTGTCCAGCGTCGCGCTTCGCGGGATAAAGGCGGATCGCATGCATCGGGCCACCTCCTACTGGAGCGCCGAAGGAAAGCTTCTGTCACAGGAGCTGACAGAGCTGAACATGGAGCCCTCCTGGCTCAACCACGGCTACCGCATCGCGAAATATGGGCAGCTGGGGTCCATGCCGGTCCGGGGCTGGTTCCCCTTCCTGGTTCTGGAGGATCGCGAAAAAGAACGCTTTATCGGTCTGCAGCTGTACTGTGCCTCCAGCTGGCAGATCGAAGTCTTCCGTAAAGCTCCCGAAATCTCTGTTCAGGCGGGATTGGCGGATCGGGATTACGGCTCCTGGTGGAAGGAGATTCTGCCCGGAGAATCCTTTGAAACGCCCATGGCTGTCGTGGCGGAGGGAGCCTCCCTGGAAGAGGTCTGCAATAAACTGGTCAAAGCCCAGCAGCCCAGGATCGCGGAAGCGGATCAGGACATGCCCGTGATCTTTAACGAATGGTGCACCACCTGGGGCAATCCGAACATGGAAAATCTGAAACGAATCGCCTCCCGCCTGGAGGGAACAGGGGTAAAATATCTGGTCATCGATGCGGGATGGTATAAGTCTCCGGAATACGACAACTGGTTTAACGCGGCGGGAGACTGGAACCCCAGCAGGGAGCTTTTCCCGGAAGGAAAAATCGGCGCGGCGGCGGAGCTGATTCGTTCCCACGGCCTGATTCCGGGCATATGGTTTGAAATGGAGAATGTGGGATCAGAGGCAAAGGCTTATCAGGAAACCGGTCTGCTTCTAACCCGGGACGGATTTCCGGTGAGCGTGGGAGCCCGCCGATTCCGGGATATGCGGCTGGAGGAAAACTGGCAATTCCTGGATCAGAAGATGATCCGCCTGCTGCGGGAAAACGGCTTCGGATACCTGAAGGTGGATTATAATGAGTGCATCGGCGCCGGTGTAGACGGCGCGGAAAGCTATGGGGAGGGGCTGCGGCAGGCGGTGTGCGCCTCCCAGAATTATTTCCGCCATATCGCGGAGGAGCTTCCCGGTCTGGTCATCGAAAACTGCTCCTCCGGCGGGCACCGGCTGGAGCCGTCCATGATGGCCCTGGTTTCCCAGGCAAGCTTTTCCGACGCGCATGAGGCCCTGTCCGTTCCGCTGATCGCAGCGAATCTGCATCGTCTGATCCGGCCGGAGCAGTCGCAGATCTGGGCCGTTCTCCGGGCGGACGCGGACGAGCACCGCATCCATTTTGTGCTGACCTCTGCCTTTCTGGGCCGGCTCTGCCTCTCCGGGGACGCGGCCGACCTGGCGCCGGAGAGATGGCAGCAGGCACTGGACGCGATTTCGTTTTACAGGTTGGTGAAGCATCTCATCCGGGATGGATATACGGATGTCATCGAATCCACGGTGAAAGATTATTCAAAACCGGAGGGATATCAGATTGTACGCCGGATTCTCGGAGACGAAGCGCTGCTCGTGGTTCATACCTATGAAAACGGCGCAAATCCGCCCATTGGAAAATGGATGAAGGGCTATGAGCAGATCCGTTATTTCGGTTCGCCGCTGGACAACGCGCTGCGTGGCGCCGTAATCTGGTGCAGAAAAGCCAAAACCTGATCCCCTGCTTCCCGGCCCCTTCGCGGAATGGAACCCGTCAGCGGACGGGATGGAAATCATATTCTCTCTGAATGTTCCGGCCGCAAAACGTGAATCCCGTGGTCATTGATCTGCCCTGATTACCGTTTCCGCAATGGACAGGACGGTCAAAAGAGACGGAACGCAAAAAAAGCGCTGATATCACAATGATATCAGCGTCTTTTTCGTGCCGAAGGCGGGACTTGAACCCGCACGCTTTTGAGGGCAACGGATTTTGAATCCGCGGCGTCTGCCATTCCGCCACTCC
>CADBTC010000366.1 GCA_902797445.1 uncultured Eubacteriales bacterium
ATCCCCCCCAATTGCTGCTCAAGGGCTGATGGTGTCATGAAGGTTTACGGAATACAGGAAAAATGGATGAACTGGGTGCAAACGCGGGGAAGGGATAAAAGACCCGGGGAGCGAATATGATCTGCATGCAGGCGAGAACTGCAGAAGGGGATCAAACCCCGGATACATGGGAAGGGGAACGGAAGAGCATGAACAGACCCGGAATGCAGATGATTTCTCCCCACCGCGCAAAGATCGGCGGCGGGGTATTCGGCCCGATCCTGGAAGGAGTTCGCGAAAAGATGCTGCCCTACCAGTGGCAGGTGCTGAACGATGAGATCCCGGATATCGAAAAATCCCACTGCGTGGAGAACTTCCGCATTGCCGCGGGGACATCGAAGGGGGATTTTTACGGCTTTGTTTTTCAGGACAGCGATCTGGGCAAATGGCTGGAGGCAGTGGCCTGGAGCCTGATGGCGCATCCGGATCCGGAACTGGAGAAGAAGGCGGATGAGGCCATCGAGCTCATGGCGGCCGCCCAGCGGCCGGATGGATATCTGGATACCTATTTCAGCTGCACGGGGCTGGAGAAGCGATGGACCAACCTGCGGGACTGCCACGAGCTGTACTGCGCGGGGCATCTGCTGGAAGGCGCGGTGACCTATTACGAGGCCACCGGAAAGCCCCGGGCGCTGGAAATCATGCGGAAGTACGCGGACTATATCGATTCCGTTTTCGGACCGGAGGAAGGAAAATGCCACGGTTACCCCGGGCATCCGGAGATCGAGCTGGCCCTGTGCAGGCTGTACGACGCAACCGGGGAGGACCGTTATCTGCGCCTGGCGGCTTATTTTATCAACGAGCGGGGCAAAACGCCGAATTATTTTGTTGAAGAACAGAAGAAACTGAAAAAGGAATTTTTTCCCAACAATACTGCCTACGGGCTGAAGTATTTCCAGAGTCATCTGCCCGTCCGGGCTCAGAAGACGATGGAAGGGCACGCGGTCCGGGCCCTGTATCTGGCCAGCGGCATGGCGGATGTGGCGCTGCGGACCGGGGACGACGGTCTGTTTGAGGCCTGCGAAACCCTGTTTGACAATATGGCGTCCCGCCGCATGTACGTGACCGGCGGCGTGGGATCCACCTATATCGGGGAGGCCTTTACCTTCGATTATGACCTGCCTCCGGACCGGGCGTATACGGAAACCTGCGCCAGCGTGGCGCTGGTGTTCTTTGCGGCACGGATGCTGCGGGGGAGCCTCAAGGGAAAGTACGCCGACGCTATGGAGCGGGCCCTGTACAACACCTGCCTGAGCGGCATGAGCCTGGACCAGACCCGGTATTTCTATGTAAATCCCCTGGAGGTCTGGCCGGAGGCGGACGAAAAGGATCCCGGCAAGCAGCATGTGGTGCCGCAGCGGCAGCCCTGGCTCGCCTGCGCCTGCTGTCCGCCGAACCTGGGACGGATGCTTTCCAGCCTGCCCCGCTACGCAGTCCAGACGGGGGAGAGCCTGCTGGCCGTGCACCTGTACGTCAGCGGCAGCTATGACCTGGAGGTCGGCGGGAAACCGGTGGCACTGCGGATCGATACCGATTATCCAAGGGAAGGAAGGATCCGGCTGACCCTGACCGGCGAGACGAATCTGGCGCTGCATCTGCCCGGATGGGCCGAAGCGTGGAGTCTGACGAGGGACGGAAAGCCGGAAAAGCCTGCCGCAGAGGACGGATATCTGAAGCTTTCCGGCCCCTTTGCCGATACGGCAATCATCCTGGATCTGCCCATGAAACCGGTCCGGGTCTATGCCAACGCCAGGGTGCGGGACTGCGCCGGACAGGCAGCGGTCCAGATGGGGCCGGTGGTCTACTGTGCGGAGGAAGCGGATAACGGAGACGCGCTGCACCTGCTTCGCCTGCCAAAGGAGGCGGAGCTGCAGATATCCGAAGAAACATTCGCCGGCTATCGGATGATCCAGGCGGAAGGCCTGCGGCTGATTCCGGAGGATGAGACGCTCTACCGGAGGGATCCGGGCGTCCGAACGGAAAAAGCCTTGGTGAAGCTGATCCCCTATTGCCTGTGGGCGAAC
>CADBTC010000367.1 GCA_902797445.1 uncultured Eubacteriales bacterium
AGGCCGCAGATGACATACAGCACCGTGGTAAAGGGGACCTGCCAGATGCCGTCGATGGCCTTGTAAAGCCCGACGGATCCGGTCAGATTCAGCGTATTCTGAACCCCGGTGGCGCCGACGATGGTGACCTTGTCGCTCAGGGGAATGAAGTTGCCGAAAATGAACAGGAACAGCAGCTGATAGGCGCCGTTGGCAAAATAGCCCAGGATCAGGGATCCGATGGTTTCCTGTCCCTTCATGCGGTTCAGCAGCTTTCCGATCAGGAAGCCGAAGAGGGACGCCAGGGGCAGGGTGATGCCGGCCGCCAGCAGGATGCCGGGGAAGCCGGTCACGCCCCAGGAGATCGTCAGCAGCAGGCCGATCTGCGCGGCCATAGCGCCGATGGTGATGGCGAAGTTGATGCCCATGCCGGCGATAATGGGAATGATCAGCGCCAGCACGATGAAGGCATTCCGGTTCAGTCTGAGCAGCAGCTGGCTGGCCACATAGTTCATATCCAGCCCGGAGACAAAGATGAAGAAAATGCTCAGGGCGATGAACAGATAGGTCACCGCGTAGGTTTTGAGATGCTGCAGAATTTTGTTCTGATTAGTCACGGCTGGCACCTCCCGTCTGGGTCAGGGCATACAGGATAATGCCGTTGGAGATCATGATCCGCATAACCTCGCTCAGGCCGCCGCCGGCGACCGCCGAGTTGGCGATCTGCTGACCGAGCACCAGTACGCCTTCAAAAAGGAACACGCCGAACAGAACGTGGCTGACCTTGGCCTTGCTGACCGTAGCGCCGCCAATCAGAATCGCGGAGGACGCGATGAATCCGAGCTGTCTCGGCGCCGTATACAGCTGCGCGTATCCGAAGGCCTGGGAGTAAATGACGATGCCCACCGCGGCGATCATGGTGGACAGCACGGTGCCCACCGTCCGCATCCGGTTCACACTGATGCCGCTGGCCTCCGCGAAGCGGGGGTTGGATCCGACGGCCGTCATGGCGATGCCGGTTCTGGAGCGAGAGAAAATCCACATCAGCAGGCATCCGGCCAGCAGGAAGAGCAGCAGACCGGTGGGGACCTCCACCCCCAGAATTTCAAAGCTCAGGAAGTTGTCCAGCAGGTGGGCATAACTGCCCAGCAGGCTGTGGGTCACCCGCAGCCCATGGCCGGAAAGCAGCCAGATGATTTTCGGATTGTTGAACGGAAGCACCATCCATCCGATACACATCAGGGCCACGAAGGAGAAGCCCACATAGGTGGAGATGGTCATTTCGCTGCCCTTCATCCGGTTCAGCAGCTTGGAATAGGCCCAGCCCAGGGGCAGGGCAATGACGGCACCGGAGGCGCAGGCGAAAAGCAGGCCGCCCCAGCCCGTCATGTCGTACTGCAAAGACAGCACGATACCCAGCAGGCCGGCGATGCAGCCGATCGTCATGCCCATGTTCAGGCCAATGCCGCACTGGATGCCCGGCATCATGGCCAGCACCAGGATGCCGTACATGCCCATCCGGACCAGCACGTTGCTGAGCATCATTGGCACGGAAATGTGGTAATACACCGCGGCCAGGCACAGGTAGATAAAGAACAGGGTGATAATGGTCCGGGGAACGCCGAACCGGCCGGTCATCGTGCGCCAGAACATGAGCAGCCCCGCCAGCAGCAGGCCTGCAATTCCAACGATCAGGATGTTCTGGGCGGATGCCGCCAGGCGCATGGTCAGCGCGTCGCTTCCCGTGAGCACCGCGGCGCCTTCCTGGGCGGAATAGGCGTTATAACGGGCGGTAAAGTCAGTGCTGCCCGCCCAGACGGTATTCTCCAGCATGGTCCGGATAGAGCTCTGGATCTTGCTGTCCAGACTGCTGAGATCCGGAATAATGGAGATCAGCTCTGCCCAGAGCGTATCAAAGGAAGTTTCAACGGATTCGGAGGCAGCGTTCAGCGCATCGGAAGCGGTAAAGTACCGGTAGTCCGTCTGCGTCTCATATACGGGGGCCACGCCTTCGTCTTCGGTTTCTTCCACCACAGCTTCTCCCGCTTCCGCAGCGGAGATGTATTTCTTTGCCGTCTTCAGCAGGCTGTCCCGGAAGCGCTCGTTTTCAGCGAGGCCCTCCACTTCTTTAGACAGCTCCGTCCAGAGGGCGTCATCGTCCAGACCGGCATAGACGGTCCAGTCGCTGACGGCGCCGGTCATGGCCCCAGCAATCTGGGAAAGAAGCTCCTCGTCATCCCGGGCCTGTTCCTTCTCGGCCATCTCGCGGGCCAGACGGATGATGCCCGGGCGCAGGCTGGCGTTTTCCGGATCCGTAAGCCCTTCCGTAAAGGCGGAAAGGGACTGATACAGCGCGTCCTCATCCTCTCCCGCTGCGTCCGTCAGGTCCGTCCAGTCCGGCACGTTTTCCACCAGGGAGACATAGATTTCCGAAAACACGGCGCGCTCCGCGTCCCGCAGGGCGCCGTGGGCCGCCAGGGCCTCCTCCAGACCCACGATGGCGCTTTCCAGCCCGGATGGATCCTCCACCGTTGGGTGGCTGTACAGCGTTTCCGCCGCGGCTCTGGCTTCCGCCGCAGCCCCGTCGCAGGTGCTGTTGACCTCATCCAGCCCCAGCGAACGGAAATCCTTGCGGGCCCGAAGCTCCTTCAGCTTTTCAGCCCTGGCCCGGCTGGCGATGGCATCCAGCAGCCCATCCGAAGCAGCATGCAGCACTGCCTGCGTCCGCATGGCGTTCAGATTGTCGCGGGTTTTCGCCGTTCCCCGCAGATAATAACCGCCCGCTGCGGTCAGAATCAGGATCCCGGCCAGCACGAACAGGACAACGGAGGTTATCTTCCGTCCCGATCCCTTCTTTTTCTCTGGCTGACTCACGATGCCTCGCCTCCTTTCATCCTGGCGCCGGACATGGCCATGCCGAAGGCCGTATCCGAATCCTCCGGCTTCAGGATCGCCGCGACTTTCCCTTCTGCAATGATGGCAATCCGGTCACAGATGGAGCGAAGCTCCTGCAGCTCGGAGGAGACCATGACAATGGTCATATGCTGTTCCCGCCCCAGCCTGACCAGGGTTTCCAGCACCAGCATCTTGGCTCCGATATCGATGCCCCGGGTGGGCTCGGAAACGAAGAGGAACTTCGGATTCAGGGTCAGTGCCCGGGCCACGCAGACCTTCTGCTGATTGCCGCCGGAAAGGGTCCCCGTAGCCTGGGCCGCAGAGGTGCAGCGGATGTCCAGCTGCTGAATCATCTCCTCCGCCCGGGCCCGGATTTTCCGGGTATTCTTCAGATGCAGGGGGCCCACAAGGTATTCTCCGTGCACCTGCATGGCGGAGAATACGATATTGTCCTCGATGGACTGATCCAGCAGCAGCCCGACGCCGCGTCTGTCCTCCGACACAAAGGCCAGTCCGGCCTTCAGCGCCCCGTTCGTATTGTTCAGGGGCAGATTCTCTCCAAAGAGCTCCACGGATCCAGCCGCTTCATACAGGCCCATGACGCCGTTGGGGATCCCGATTTTCCCCTGACCGGCCAGCCCGCCGATGCCGAGAATCTCTCCTTCCCGAACATCCAGATCGATCCCGCGGCAGACCTCGCCGGGCATGTCCACCCATAAATTCCGGATGCGCATGGCGATTTTGTCTGGCACGGGATCCCTGCGCTTTTCCACCTGAATGATGCTGTCCTCACCGCGGCCGATCATCAGGGCCGCCAGCCGTTCCGCGGTGGTCTCGGATTTGGACAGGGTCTGCACCAGGCGGCCGTCCCGGAGGATCGTGATGGTATCGGCGGCGTCCATGACCTCGTCCAGCCGGTGGGTAATGAAGATAATGGCGATCCCCCTGGCAGCGATGTCCTTCATGACAGCCAGCAGCTGGGCGGCCTCGCTCTCCGTCAGCACGGCGGTGGGCTCGTCAAACACCAGCAGCTTCATGCCGGTTTTATCGATTTCCCGGGCAATCTCGATGAACTGCATATGGCCGACCGGCAGCCCGCTGACCAGGGCGAATTCTTCGATGCTCATGCCCACCGAGTTCAGCGCCTTTCGGGCATCGGAAGACATAGCCGGCCGATCCAGAAACTCCAGATCCTTCCCCAGCACCCTGCTGACCGGCCAGGGCCTGGTGATCTCCCGGTTCAGCTTGATGTTATCGGTAATGGAGAAGCCGGGAATCAGCATGAATTCCTGATGCACCATGCCGATGCCCTTCTCCATCGCGTCCATGGGGGACAGAATCCGGACAGCCTGACCGTCCAGCAGCACCTCCCCCTGGAAACCGCCGGTGCTGTGGATAACCGGCATACCGAAGAGCACATTCATCAAGGTGGATTTGCCTGCTCCGTTTTCCCCCAGCAGGGCGTGGATTTCCCCCGGGCGGATGCGCAGCGTCACATCCTTCAGCACGGCATTGCTGCCGTATTCTTTGGTAATCCCGTTCATTTCCAGAACGTAATTGGAAGACAAGGATCGATCCCCCCTCAAACAGGAAAGGCCGCCCGGTTGCCCTTTCGGCCAAAACCCGGACGGCCTGCATATTTTTTACCGGTTCATGTGGAACTTATTTGCTGAGGTAATCCGCGAAGTTCAGCGGATCCAGGGCGATCAGCAGATAGTTGTCATAGGTGGTGCCGGTGGCATCGACGTACTTGGTGAACTCGATGTTGCTGCCGGCGGCTTCGCTATAGCACTTCTGCAGGTATTCCACATCCACCTTGCCGTTGGTCTTGCCCTCGGCATAGGCGCAGGCATACTGGAATCCGCCGTTGATCATGGACATGTTGATCGGCAGCGCCCAGGTGGAGAAGCGGTCCACCGCGTTGTGATCGTTCAGATAGGTCGCCAGATTCTTGATGGCGCCTTCGATATCGCCGTAGGTGGCGGTCAGGCCGAAGGCTTCCTGGAATCCGTGATAGGGGCTGGGGCAGCAGGGCAGCGCATAGTAGGCGTTGGGCTCGTTGATGATCGCCTGCTG
>CADBTC010000368.1 GCA_902797445.1 uncultured Eubacteriales bacterium
AAAAAAACGGCCGAGAGGAAGTCTCTCGGTCGGTTTTTATCGACAGGATTCTTGTGATCTGCGGGAAGGTCAGTTCAGCTCCATCGCGGCGCGCTGGTCGGCTTTGATTTCCATTTCCGCGCGATCCAGTCTCATGGCAGCCTTCAGGGCGTCCTCAGCGGCCCGCATGCGTTTCCTTCAGGGGAAATGTCTTCACAAGATAGAATGCGTATCCTCCCAGAACGACGATGACCATCACAAGATTGATGATCCATTCTGCCTGCGGGCTTAAGCTTCCCTCTGCGGCAAACACGCCAAGCGCATTGTTTGCGGAATGAAACAGGATGCAGGGAATCATTGACTTCCCGTGATAAAAGATCCATACGAGCACGAACCCGACCAGAATGGCGAATACGATCTGGGCGAAGGAGGATGTCAGGGTTCTGCTGCTTCCATTGAACAGATTCACGATATGGCCAAGGCCGAATGTCAGCGAAGAGACAAGGATCGCTGACCTAAGGTTATCTTTTTCCATGGCGCGGAACAGCAGCCCGCGGAAAATCACTTCTTCCAAAAAGCCGACACAGCACATGCTGACAATATACATTGCGGCATCCGGAAAACCGTATTTCAGTTTGAATCCACCCCAGAAGGCCGTCGACGCGATGATAATCAGCGGGATATAATACAGGAAACGCTTTGCGGGCACTTCAGGCTTGCAGAAGCCGTATTTCGTACCCAGGTGATTCTTCTGAATCCAGAAAAAAAGAACCAAAGACATCACAATATGCAGTGCAGCAGTGACAGACTTCGTGACACCGACGGCCTCTGAAAGCTGGTCCGCAATGCTTGACAGGACTACATAGGCAACAATCCAAAGGATCGCAAATGAGATCTCACTCTTCTGATACAGTTTCGTCATTCTGGTTCCGTCCTTTCTCTATTCCTTCCGCAATCATCAGTAATGCTTTTCGAATCGCATCAGGATCGTATTTCATCCCATTGTTTGCGATCAGGCTTGCATAGCCATGAACAACCGCCATCAATGGCTCAAAAAAGGCCGCTGCATCGTCCATTGACAGTTCCTCTTCGGTGCTGACTGCCGCAAGCACATCCGCTGCTTCCGGCGCCCGGATCAGATCCTCCAGACTGAGGCCGGAAAAGCGGCCGGATTGAAAGAGAAACCGGAATAACGGCTGCTCCTCTTCTGCAAAGCGGATATACCGGATTCCGATTTCCAAAAGATCTCCGGCTTCAAGGATATACCTGCTATGAAACGCATCCGCTTTCCGGTAAGTCAGATCCTTCAGAACGTCGGTGTCAGGAAACTGATACATGATCGGCTGCGTCGAGCACCCCAGGAAAGATGCAAGGTTTCTTACGGTCAGTGCTTCATGCCCCTGTTCCCGGATCAAACGGAAAGCGCCGTCGATGATCGCTTCCTTTGTCGTCGTTGGTTTCTTCGGCAAGGGAATTCACCTCGCAATACTATAACAACCGTTATTATATTTTGAATACATGCTTCTGTCAAGACCAACCGAATGGAATTCCGGGTATGCTGCCAGAGACGATGCGGTTTAATTTCCGGCTTTCCTTTTCATTACGGAATGTTTTTGCCGGTGTCTGTCGGGCTTTCATTCACACGACATATAGGAATACGCACCCGATTCCCCCCGATGGCAATGCCGCGCAAAATAATTCAGAGGCATGCAGATGCAATTGTTGACGATATGCTTGTGAAATGCTACAATGCTTCAAAAAATGAATAAGAGGCGAATCGTTTGTCTTTTCACCTTCTTCCGCATAATATGCTGTCGAAGGTGAGAGACGAAAAAAAGAAGACATTTGGCCACTTACAGCTCAAGGGTCTGGAATTCTGAGAGGATATGGTATCCGGAGAAAGGAGAGCTGAATTATGAAAAGGATTGTACTGATTTTTACTGTGGCGTTATGTCTCGTGGCCTTATGGGGCATTACAGTGACAGCGGCCGCTGCATCCGGAGATCCTGTACTGTATACCAATAAATGGAGAGCCTTTCCGGGAGAGAGAGCTTCTCTGAGCTGGGATGAACCGGACTTTGACGGAGATCTGTCCCTCTGGCGGTGGAAGGGAGCTGACGAGCCTCATTATATCGGGAACGCGCCGAAAAAAACGGACGGATACAGCATCGTGCTGCCTGAGCGGGGAGTCTGGTATTACTGCCTGACAGGAACACGCAAAGGCACCCAGCGGCAGAGCAACACTGTTGAGATCAGAGTAACTCCACAGGGGGGAAAAAGGCGACCACAGCCGGCGATCCCGTGATTTACAGCAATAAAACATCGGTCCGCGCCGGAGAGCATTTTGCCCTGAGCTGGTATGAATACCGCGCGGATGGGGATATGACCCTCTGGAAACGCATGGAAAATACAGACTACGAGTTTGTGGCTTATGTTCCGAAACATTCGGACGGGTATGATATCACACTGGATCAGAACGGGACATGGTATTTCTCCCTGATGGCAAGCATCGATGGGCAGGCTCACCAGAGCGATGAATTCTGCGTGCTTGTAGGGGCGTCCCAGGAGGAAGCGGATCTGCGGCTTGCCCAGGAAAAGGGAATGAACAATACATGGAATATGCTGTTCCTGATCTATGAGAATGTAAATATCGGCAACTTCAGAAAATCCTTTTCAGCGAACGATATCGCCCGGATTGAGATGTACGCGCGGGATATAAAATATACCATGGAAGGGATCACCGCTGGGCGGATGCAAATCGGTACGGTGGAGACCATCCGGATTTCCACGCCGATTACCTCCGCGTCCTCCGGCCTGGGAAGCGATTGCCGTGCGCTGACCTACGGCCCCGGAGGAGACGTGAACTTCGATGATCTGCTGGAAAACCGGGATGTGAATGCCGTCGCTGTGTTTGCGCCGATAGGCGGGCTGCCCGGAACGGGAGGCTGGCTCGGGCTGGCGCCGTTTAAAGCAGGTAAAGAGGATACGGAGTGCTATGTGCTGCTCATCAACGACGTGGATCTTAACGTTACCTATTACAATATGGAGGGGATTTCCTACATGGAGGAGAGCACTGCGCTGGTTCACGAGCTGCTGCACTGCGTGGAGCAAAACTCACGGGAGAACGGCTGGGAGCAGTTTGAAGCCCTGCATGATGTGGAGGAAAACGGATATCGGTTTGAACACGGCAATCTGCTGTGGTACAAGGATCTGACCAGAAATCAGCTGAAGAACGGCCACAAGGGATTCAAAAGGATTTCGTTCTATGTGAAGCACCGATAAGCGCATGGATTGCGGCGAGCCGCGGGAATCGATGAAGTGTGCATGATCAGATATCCTTACACGAAAACAGGGTATAAAGGATTTCGAGGGCATAAAGGAGAAGAAAAACAGGCCATAAAGGATTTCGAGGGCAAAAAAAAGAAAGAAAACAGGGGCAAAAAGAAAACAGAAGATAACGCTCTTTTCTCTATTGCCCTCAAAACCCGGTCATTTGCGGCTGCGCATGGTCTTGACAAGCATAGAAAAACGGCCGGGAGGGAAGCCCTCTCAGTCGTTTTATATGTTCAGAATCCCTTTGATCTGCGAGTTTGTCAGATCTGGTCCATGGCGGCGCGCTGGGCGGCTTTGATTTCCGCGCCCGCGCGCTCCAGTCTCATGGCAGCCTTCAGGGCGTCCTCAGCGGCGCGAATCCGGATATCCGCAAGGCCCTCCACCTTCTTCTTTTCCTTCCTCACCCATTTTAACCAATCTTCACGGGCGTGCATTGCATCAATTCTCACACGCTCTTCATGGGTCGGAGGAGTATAGCAGAGGATGCCGCCGTTCACAAGATTCAGTTCCGTCTCATTCAACATCTTCATGGTTTTTATTTCCTTTCGTATCTCTATGCTTTATTCCCGGCTTTCCGCTTTTCAGCGGCATGATTTTGCCGGTGTCCGTCGGGATTTCATTCACCCGACACATAGAAATACGCATCTGATTTCCCTTGATGGCAGTTCCGCGCGAAAATTTCGGGGGCTATCAGATTTCTCATTTCTCTCCCCAGATTCCGAGCTGGCTGACCGATTTGGATTACGATAATTGCGGATAAATTTCATCAAACAGGGCGCGGTTTAACCGCTCGCCGTCTCTGCATTCCGCCGTGACGGTGATGACTGCGTCCCTGTCCTTCAGCACCACGGACCATTGACAGTATTTTCCGTCTGCGCGGAAAGAGTTGTGCTCGCCGAGCCAGAACAGATAACCGTAACCGAATTGTCCGTTCTCCGCCTGCTTTGCGGTGCTTTCTCTGACCCACTGGGACGGGATCAGCTGTTTCCCGTTCCAGAAGCCTTCCTGCAGATAAAGCAGCCCCAGCTGATGCAGTTCCCGGGCATTCAGGAACATACCGCCCGCTCCGAAGGTGTATCCCATCGGATCAAATTCCCACAAAGGCTTGCGGATTCCCAGGGGCTCGAACAGCCTCGGCGTCAGATAGGAAGCCAGGTCGCAGCCTGCTCTTCTCTGCACCAGCACGCCGGCCAGATAGGGTCCGACGTTATTGTAAACGAATCGGGTGCCCGGCGCGTCGGTGAAGGGAAGAGCCAGACTCATTCTGACCCAGTCGGTTTCCGCATAATCCGGCCGCTGAGCACCCATCAGAGCTGCCTCGCCCTGGCCCAGCTGCATGGTCAGGAGATCCCGCACGGTCGCCTGAGCCAGATATTCCGGGACAGGGTCCGGGAGATCATGAGAAAAGGCGTCAGTCAGCTTCTCGTCGAT
>CADBTC010000369.1 GCA_902797445.1 uncultured Eubacteriales bacterium
AGCGGAGTTGAAGATGCGCGCCACGCCGGGCAGGGGATTGCGGTTGATGATGGGATTCTCATCATAGCGCCACAGCGGCGAGTTGATCAGGGTTTCGGGCCTTTCCTGCCAGGGCATGCCGGGCAGGGCGCCCGCGATCATCTGATACTTGGACATATGAAATGCTCCTTTCTTGTTGGAAAAGTGTTTGATACTGCGTCAGGGGGCTTCGTCGGTTTTGATCCGGCAGTCCTGGTAGGTCATCATGGCGCTTACGATCTCCGGATAGGTGAAGGTCGCCTGTTTCCTGTTCAGGATCCCGAAGATTTCGCCGTTGCCGGTGAACGCGCCGTTGTCCCACCACAGGCAGGGAATGTTCCTGGAACGCGCGGCCATGGTATAAAACGCGGCAAACGTCACACGGTCCTGCAGGTTGTTGGCCTTATTGCGGGCGCCGAATTCGCCGATCACGACCGGGATGCCGTTTTTGATATACTGCTGGTACAGGCTGTTGATGAAGCTGTTGATGGCCGCCTTCTGCGCGTTGTTGCTCAGGCTGAACCGGGCGGTGCCGCCGGCGCCCTGCAGGGCGAAGTCATAAGGCGTATAGGCGTGCACGGAGACGATGAGCCGCTGCTCGGCGGTATCTTCCGGAAGCCTGAAATACCTGTTGAGCGCGCCGTCCGGGCTGGCGTCGTATCCGGGCACCATCAGGTAGCGGTCGGCGTTGGCGCCGCCGGAAGCGCGGACGGTGTCCACGAAAACCTGGTTGAGCCGGTTGACGCATTCGATCGCTTCGACACATTGCGCGGCATTCAGGTCAAACCACCATTCGTAATTGGTATCCTTCATCCGCGGCTCGTTCATCGATTCGAAGATCAGGTGTTCGTCGTAATCCTTGAAACGCTCGGCCACCTGGGTCCAGATGGTCCGGATATAGCGGTCGGAGGTCTCCTGGTATTTGAGCAGCGGGTAGTAATACTGGGCGCCGACATCATGATGCGTGTTGAGGATCACATAGAATCCCCGGCTGTACGCATAATCGACGATCGCCTGGACCCGGTTGAGCCACTGTGCGCTGATCTCAAAGTCAGCGTTCACATGGTTGTGCCACGACACCGGGATCCGCACGGAGCGGTATCCGGCGTCCTTCAGCGCGTCAAACATCTCCGGCGTCGTCATGCTGCCGTTCCAGTAGCTTTCCAGGCGCATCTCATTCCCGTTGTAAGGGTCCTGAAACGCGTCCATCGTGTTGCCCAGGTTCCAGCCGACGCCCATATTGTCCAGGAAAGTCATCGCTTCGCTGTCCGGGATCTCGAACGGACCGAAAGCCGAAAGCTCAGGCACTTCGATCCCCTCTGACAGGGCCGAACAGCATACGAGCGTCAGGCATAAGAGGATGGCATACAGGCGGATGTTTTTCATTGTGTACCTCCTTCGTCATACTGAGACCATTTTATGGAGATGACGCGCTGCGCTCTGCATGCCCAGGCGCGCGCATTCCACCACGTCAAGCTTCCGGCCGATCCCGGCGGCGATGCCGGCAGTCACCGCATCGCCGGCGCCCGTCTGCGGCTGCGTACTGATCCGTTCAGGGGTCATCAGGCCGCGGGTCCGGTCGTCGGCATAGTAAAGCCCTTCCTTCCCGAGGGAAATGAATACCATGCGCACGCCCTGCGCCAGCAGTCTGTCAGCGCATTCAGCGGGCGTATCGGCGCCGGTCATCGCCTGCGCTTCCAGACGGTTCGGCTTGATGGCCGTCAGGCGGGGCAGGAACGGCATCAGCCGCTGGGCCTTGGCCATGCTGACCGGGTCGCATACAAGCGGCACATCGCATTGCTCCGACAGGCTGGCCAGGGTTTCCTCCGGCAGGTTCGCGTCCGCGACGCAGACATCCGCCTGGTTGATATCCGGCATCATCCCCGATAATACCGTAGGCGTAAACTGTGCCAGCAGCGACATGTCGTTCACGGCGCTGACCATATCCCCGTCTGTCCCGTGAATGGCCATGTATACGGGGCTCGGACCATGCAGGGAAACTGCTTGATCGATTTTCAGGCCATCTTCGTAACAGGCCATTCTGAGCCATTCAGCATGCCTGTCATCCCCGAAGACGGTATACAGCCG
>CADBTC010000370.1 GCA_902797445.1 uncultured Eubacteriales bacterium
CGGCCAGCGGATGATCAACTGGTGCCCCAGCTGCCGCAGCGCCCTGAGCGACGCGGAGGTGGAATACCGGGAGCAGGACAGCCATCTGTGGCACATCCGCTATCCCGGCGCCGACGGCAGCGAAGGCGTGGTGGTGGCGACCACGCGCCCCGAAACCATGCTGGGTGATACCGGTGTGGCCGTGAATCCGAACGACGAGCGGTACACGGACCTGGTCGGCAGGAAGGTGATCCTGCCCATCATGAACCGGGAGATCCCGGTCGTAGCGGACGACTATGTGGAAATGGACTTCGGCACCGGCGCGGTGAAGATGACCCCTGCCCACGACCCCAACGACTTCGAGGTAGCCCAGCGGCACAACCTGGAGATTATCACCGTTACCAATGACGACGGTACCATGAACGAGAACGCCGGCGCCTATAACGGCATGGATCCCCTGGCTTGCCGGGAGGCGGTGCTGGCGGAGCTGGACAGGCTGGGCCTGCTGGTCAAGACCGAGGATTATAAGCATAACGTGGGCTTCTGCTACCGTCACGGCAGCACCGTGGTGGAGCCCAGGCTGAGCGAGCAGTGGTTCGTGAAGATGAAGCCCCTGGCGGAGCCGGCCATCGCAGCGGTCCGGGAGGGGAAGACCCGGTTCGTGCCGGATCGGTTCAGCAAGATTTATTATAACTGGATGGAAAACATCCGCGACTGGTGCATCAGCCGGCAGCTGTGGTGGGGTCACCGGATTCCCGCCTGGTACTGCGACGACTGCGGCGAAATGACCGTCAGCCGGACGGATCCTGCCTGCTGCCCCAAATGCGGAAGCAAGAAAATCCGCCAGGATGAGGATGTGCTGGATACCTGGTTCTCCTCCGCCCTGTGGCCCTTCTCCACCCTGGGCTGGCCGGAGCAGACGGAAGACCTGAAGTATTTCTATCCCACCACCATGCTGGTGACGGGATATGACATTATCTTCTTCTGGGTGGCGCGGATGATCTTCAGCGGCATCGAGAATATGGGGGAGACCCCCTTCGAAACCGTGCTGATCCACGGACTGGTGCGGGACGAAAAGGGCCGGAAGATGTCCAAGTCCCTGGGCAACGGCGTGGATCCCCTGGAGGTGATCGACCAGTACGGGGCCGACGCGCTGCGGTTCAGTCTGGTGATGGGCGTGAGCCCCGGCAACGATACCCGCTATTCCACCGAAAAGGTGGAATCCGCCCGGAATTTCGCCAACAAGGTCTGGAACGCCAGCCGTTTCGTGCTGATGAATGTCACCGAGCGGGTGGAGATCCGCCCTGATAAGCTGGAAATCGCGGACAAGTGGATCCTCAGCCGGCTGCAGGAGGCCATCCAGGTGATCAGCGCTCACATGGAAGAGGGCGACTTCGGCCTGGCGGCCACCAAGATCTATGATTTTGCCTGGAGCGAATTCTGCGACTGGTATATAGAGCTGAGTAAAGCGCGGCTGCTGGGGGATGACCCGGAGAGCCGGGATACGGCGCGGGCGGTACTGCTGTATGTGCTGGAAGCGCTGCTGAAAATGCTGCATCCCTTCATGCCCTTCCTGACGGAGCAGGTGTATAAGTATCTGCCGGGAAGCGAGGGCTTCCTCATGCTGCAGAAGTGGCCGGAGACCCGGGCGGACTTTGCGTTCCCCGAGGAAGAAAAGCGGATGGCTGGCGTCATGGAAATCATCCGCGCCATCCGGAACCTGCGAAGCGAAATGAACGTGGCGCCTTCCCGCCGGACCCGCCTGATGCTGCTGGCGGCGGAAGGCTGGAAGAACGCCCTGGAGAACGGGGAAGGCTATTTCAAGCGTCTGGCAGGCGCTTCGGAAGTGGCAATGCTCTCCGCTCGCGCGGAGGTGGGCGGGAAGACGGTTTCCGCCGTCACCGCGGCGGGCGAGCTGTTTATCCCTCTGGGCGACCTGGTGGACTTCGAAAAGGAGATCGCCCGGCTGAAGAAGGAAATGGACCGCCTGAATCAGGAAATCGCAAGGGCCCGGGGCAAGCTGGCCAACGAGGGATTCGTGGCCAAGGCGCCGGCCCAGCTGGTGGCCGCGGAGAAGGAAAAACTCGCCGCCAATGAACAGAAGGCCGCCGCGCTGGCGGGCCGCATCGCCGAACTGCAGGAAAGTCTATAATATTCGAAACAGGCAACCGGAGCGACGGGCTTCGGTTGCCTGCTTTTTTCCGTCTCTTGACAGGCCCGGGAAGAAGCGTATAATAGAAAATGAACACGTGAACATATGCTCAAGTGTAGGGAAGCGAACGGAGAGAGTACGGATGGCGGAATTAAAGCATGATGATGAAATGGTATACGAACTGGCGGATCTGTTCCGCATGTTTGCAGACAGCACCCGGGTCAAGATCATGAGCGCACTGATGGATACGGAGGTAGGCGTGACGGAGCTGGCCAATGGGCTGCAGATGACCACGTCGGCGGTATCCCATCAGCTGCGGATCCTGAAGGATTCCCGGCTGATCCGGTCCCGCAGGGACGGAAAGGGGATCCTGTATTCCCTGGCGGACGACCATGTGGCCACGATCCTGAACATGGGAATGGAGCACCTGAACGAGAACAGAGGAGGCGGAATCTGAATGTCTTCGTCCTCAGATCCGAAGGCGACCGGCGCCGAAAGCGGAGGCTCTTTGGAAACATCCGAAAAAGAAGGACAAAAGATCATGAGGAAGTGGATTTCCGACGAATACAGGCCGCTGGCCAGAATGATTATCGCGGTGATTTTTGCCGCTGTTTTACTGATTGGCGCCATGGTCTACCTGGACCGGATTACCGGTTTCCTGTCCCAGCTGGTAGGCATCGTCACCCCCTTTCTGATCGGCGGAGCGCTGGCCTTCATCCAGATGCCCATCGCCCGGCGGATGGAGGAATTCCTGCTGCGGCATATTTTCCACAAGAAGACAAGCCGTGCCGCCCGGGTCATTTCCGCGGTGATCTCCATGCTGGTGGTGGTGCTGTTCCTGCTGATCTTCCTGAACATTCTGCTGCCCCAGGTGATTGAATCGGCCAATACCCTGGTCAAGCAGGTGACGGCCTTCGTGGACGCGAATGACGACCAAATCAACTCCATCCTCAAACGGGCCGGCCTGATCAGCGACGATGTGGATCCGCTGAACTCCGTATGGCAGAATATTCTGTCCTCAGCAACCAATTATGTCGGCCTGCTGCCCACGGTGCTGAAAACCTCCTATAACCTGGTCTATTCCGTGGTTTTCAAAACCCTGATCGGCCTGATCGTTTCCTTCTATCTGCTGATCGACTCCAAGCGGATCAGCCGGAAATGCAAGAAGGTTGTGTACGCGGTGATGGAGCGGGAGAAGGCGGATCAGTTTCTGCTGTGGTGCAGAAGGGCGAACCGGCTCTTTGCCGGATTCACCACCGGGAAGATCGTGGATTCCATCGTCATGGGGATCCTGTGCTATATCTGCATGCTGATTCTGAGGCTGGAGTACGCGACATTGATTTCTGTCATCGTGGGAGTCACCAATGTGCTGCCCTTCTTCGGCCCGTTTATCGGGGCGATTCCCAGCATCCTGATCCTGGCCATCGTGAACCCTGTGTCGGCGCTGAAATTCGCGATCCTGATCCTGGTGCTGCAGCAGCTGGACGGCAATGTGATCGGGCCCAAAATTCTGGGGGACTATGTGGGCATCTCCCCGCTGCTGACCATGGCGGCCATTCTGGTGGGATCCGGGCTGTGGGGATTCACGGGACTGATCATCGCTGTTCCCCTGTGTGCGCTGATTTACGCGATTATCCATACCTACGTGGACG
Source organism: uncultured Eubacteriales bacterium (assembly GCA_902797445.1). GTDB lineage: Bacteria > Bacillota > Clostridia > Christensenellales > Aristaeellaceae > Aristaeella. Next base: position 3,784 of record CADBTC010000370.1, read on the forward strand.
GCCAGCTGACGGCGAAAGGCCTTTCCACCCATACCCATTTCTATGACGACCTGCCGGTGGATCCGGAGGAGCTTCACGCGAGGAAACCGGGCTATTTCAGCCGCCTGAAGGAAGCGATTCGAAAAAGACGGAATGAAAGTCAAAAAAAGTCAAACAGGACTTGACCATCCCCGGTAAGGGGAGTAAAATACCGGTCGGCAACGGAGATTGCCAGAAAGAGGAGCGTAAGAACCATGACCAAGATTGATGTTTTTTCCGGTTTTCTGGGGGCGGGGAAAACGACCCTGATTAAAAAGCTGCTGAAGGATGCCTACGCGGGGCAGAAAGTGGTGCTGATCGAAAATGAATTCGGCGAGATCGGCATCGACGGCGGCTTTATGAAGGAAGCCGGCATTCAGGTGACCGAAATGAACAGCGGCTGCATCTGCTGCAGCCTGGTGGGCGATTTCGGCGAAGCGCTGGAAAAGGTGCTGGAGACCTATCATCCCGACCGGATTCTGATCGAGCCCAGCGGCGTGGGCAAGCTGAGCGACGTGGTTCGGGCGGCCAGCGCCGTATGCGGGGAGAACTGCCAGATTGGCGCGCTGGTGGCCGTGGTGGATGCCAGCAAGGCCAAGATCTATGTGAAGAACTTCGGCGAGTTTTTTATCAACCAGATTGAGCACGCGGCCACCATCATCCTGACCCGGACGGATATCGCCAGCCAGCAGAAAATTGAGGACTGCGTGAAGCTGATCCGGGAGCACAATCAGAACGCCACCGTCATGACCACCCCCATGAACCAGCTGGACGGCAAGCAGATTCTGCGGGCGATGGAAAAGGCCGATACCCTGGAAAAGGAAATGGCCCAGATTCTGGCGGAAGTGGAAGATGACGACGATGAGTGCGACGATCCGGACTGCGAATGCCATCATCATCACCACGATCATGACGGGGACGAGGATCACGATCACGAGCATCATCACCACCATGATCACGACGATGACGGGGATGAGGATCACGAGCATCATCACCACCATGATCACGATGATGACGGGGATGAGGATCACGATCATGAGCATCATCACCACCATGATCACGATGATGACGGGGACGAGGATCACGATCATGAGCATCATCACCACCATCATCACCACCATCACCACCACGACGCGGACGAGGTGTTCACCAGCTGGGGCGTGGAATCCCCGAAGCAGTTTGCGGAGACGGATCTGAAGGCGATGCTGGACAAGCTGCAGGATGAGGCCGCCTACGGCATGGTGCTGCGGGCGAAGGGTATCGTTCCTTCCAGTGACGGCCGCTGGATTCACTTTGACTATACCCCCGGCGAGACGGACATCCGTTACGGCAGCGCGGAGGTGACCGGCCGGCTGTGCGTGATCGGATCCAGAATTCAGGAAGAGAACCTCAAGACCTTATTTGGAGTGTAAGAAATGGCAGGCAGGGAAATTCCCGTTTATCTGTTTACCGGGTTCCTGGACGCGGGAAAGAGCACCTTCATCCAGAGTACCCTCGAGGATAAGCGGTTCAACAATGGCGAGAAGACGCTGCTGATCCGCTGCGAGGATGGGGAAGTGGAATACGACTTCTCCGCCTTCAGCGGAAAAAATGTGTATCTGCAGGCGATGGAAGAGGAAGAGGAATTCAACGAAGCCGCCCTGCAGAAGATGAGTGATGAAACCCGGTGCGAACGGGTGATCATTGAATACAACGGAATGTGGCCCATGCAGCGGCTGTATGACGAGATCCCCGATGGATGGATCGTGGCCCAGGAGATTCATTTTGCTGAGGCGGCGACCTATCCCGTGTTCAACGCGAACATGCGGAATCTGGTATACGACAAGCTGCAGACCTGCGATGTGATCGTATTCAACCGCTGCTCGGAGAAGACGGATACGGATGCGCTGCACAAGATCGTGCGGCAGGCAAACCGCCGGTGCAACATCTTCTATGAATATCCGGACGGACGGAGCGTTCTGGATGAGAAGGTGGATCCGCTGCCCTTCGATATCAACGCGAAGGTGGTCAAAATCGAGGATCGGGACTACGCGTATTTCTACAGCGATCTGATGGAAAACCTGGAAAAGTACGACGGAAAGACGGTCGAATTCAAGGGGCTCTATCCCCAGGGCGGAAAGCCTCTGCCGGACAGCGTATTCGTGGCCGGACGGATGCTGATGAACTGCTGCGCCGCGGATACCCAGTTCTGCGGGATGGCCTGCTACAGGGGAAAGAACGAAAAGCCTCTGCCGGGATCCTGGTTTACCCTGCGGGGCAAGATCCGGCTGCAGCGGAACCGGCTCTTCAGCGGGAAGACTCCGGTCATCGATGTGGTCAGTGTAACCCCGGCCATCGAGCCGGAAGAACCGGTGGCTACCTTCTACTGATACACAGAATGCATGAAGCGGAGGCTCTGTTCCTTCCCCCAGAGGGAAGGGCGGAGCCTTTGCGCGTATATAGCCGAAATGAAGGAGGCGAAAACCGTGAACCGGGAAGAAGCCGAACGCAGAACCCGGGTGGCCGGAAGGGAACGCAGCTTTCTGGCGGAAACCTGGTATTGCGGGATCATCAACCAGAAGCTGGAAGCGGCGGTGGAACAGGGACAGTACGAAGTCAAGGTCCGGTTTTCCGCCCGAAGCTATCCGGCCAGGCATCAGCAGCGCTTTATCGAGCTGTATGAACAGCAGGGCTATGACGCGCATTTTCGGCCAAATTACGTGCATATTGCGCCGAGCATGTACGATCTGATTCTCCGGTGGCATCCGGAACCGAAGAACGAGCAGAAGAAACTGCCGGACTGAGAGGAGAGGCGACGCATGATCGATCTTTGCCTGCTGGGGACGGGCGGTACGCTGCCCATGCCGGACCGGGCCCTTTCCGCCCTCTATGTCCGGGTGAACGGCCGGGCTATGCTCATCGACTGCGGAGAAGGAACCCAGGTGGGGATCCGGCGGCTGGGATGGGGCTTCCGATGCCTGGAAGGGGCCGTGCTGACCCATTTTCACGGGGATCACGTGACCGGGCTTGCGGGACTGCTGCTGAGCCTGGAAAAAGCCGGAAAAGAGGACGTTTTTGATATCTACGGACCCATGGGGCTGAAACGGGTGGTGGAGGGGCTATGTGTCATCGTGCCGAAGCTGAGCTATCCGGTTCGCCTGCATGAGCTGCCCGCAGCCGGGGAACGCTTTGAAATGATCGGGCTGCAGATCCGGGCTTTCCCGGTGGATCACGGGATGCCCTGCTTCGGATATCGACTGGAGCTGCCCCGGGCGGGCGCTTTTGATCCGGAGAAGGCCAGGGCGCTGAAGGTGCCGGTGCAGGAATGGAAGAGGCTGCAGGCCGGGGAAACCGTCCGGGTGGGGCTGCATACGGTCAGACCCGAGCAGGTGCTGGGGCCGGACCGGAAGGGGATCTCCCTGGTGTTCTCCACGGATACCCGGCCCTGCGAAACCTTGTGTAAGTACACCTCCGGGGCGGATCTGGCGATCCTGGAAGGCATGTATGCGGAAGAGGAAAAGATGCCCCTGGCCATTAAAAACCATCACATGCTGTTCCGGGAGGCGGCGGAGATCGCCCGGGAGGCCGGAGCGGAGAGGCTGGTGCTCACGCATTTCAGCACCAGCCTGGATGAACCGGAGGCGGGCCTGCATGCGGCTGAAGCGGTTTTCCCCGGCACGGTCGCCGGTACGGACGGCATGACGATCCGGTTGAAGTATCCTGCAGGCCGTGAACCCGCGAGCCTGGAAATCGGCCGGATAGAAGACTGGTAAACAGGATTGCGCTGTACGGCATTCTGCGGTACAATAACCGAAGAGTGCTTTCCGGGGATCCGGCAGGCGATCACGAACCGGAGGGCGGGAGATGGAAGGAAAATTCGTACTGAAGGCGCCATACAGCGCCTCTGGGGATCAGCCGGAGGCGATTCGCGCCCTGGCGGAGGGCGTCCGGGCAGGACTCAAGGATCAGATCCTGCTGGGGGTGACCGGCAGCGGCAAGACCTTTACCATGGCCTCTGTGATCGAGCAGGTGCAGAAGCCCACCCTGGTGATCGCCCACAACAAGACCCTGGCGGCCCAACTATGCACAGAGCTGAAGAGCTTTTTTCCGGACAGCTGTGTGGAATACTTTGTCAGCTACTATGATTATTATCAGCCGGAGGCTTATATTGCCTCTTCCGATACCTATATCGAGAAGGATGCTTCCATCAACGACGA
>CADBTC010000371.1 GCA_902797445.1 uncultured Eubacteriales bacterium
CAGCAGCTTGAAAAAGAGCAGAAACGTCCCTTAACAATGGACATGGCTTTATTTGGCCGCATGGTGACATCAAAATACTTTAATAATGTTGAAGCATCTATGCAGGTAGCTCATGCCATTTCTACGCACATAGTCAATCGGGAAAGTGACTATTTCACTGCGATTAATGACATCACGAATAAAGCCTCCATGTTGGACGAAACGGACTACAATAGTTGCTGTTATTACGAATATGCCGCCCTGGATACAGATATTCTAAAAGAGAATTTACGTTATCGCAAAGATCAGGATGAACTCATGAAAAAAGTGATGCATACTTTGCTTTTTGCCATGGCACTTACCAACCCATCTGGGAAACAAAACTCCTTTGCAGGAAACGTAGCGCCTGATTTGGTTATGGTGGAATTCAAAAAAGAAAAAATTGCTTTAAGCTATGTTAATGCTTTTGAAGTACCTGTTTTTGTAGGGCAAACTAAAGATGGCTTGGTATCGAAAAGTATAGAAAAACTGGTTGAGCATATAAACAATATGGATCATGCCTTTAATCTTTCAATCAACCATCGTGCATTCTTCACACAGCGATATAACGGCAAACCTCCCAAAACTTGTGATGTTTTTGATAATCTGCATTCAATGGCGGAAGCCTGTGAAGTATGGCTGCAAGAGGATGAACTCCAATGATTTTTCTCAAATTTGTTTTGTCTGCTCCTTTGCAAAGTTGGGGCGAAGCCGCTCGATGGGAACAGCGTACAACAGCCGCAATGCCCACCAAGTCCGCTATCATTGGCCTGTTAGGCTCTTGCCTGGGTATTCCAAGAGGCAATGAATGCCTCAACAAGTTGAATAGTGAGCTTCTTGTAGCAATTCGTGCGGATCAGCCTGGAAGAGTAATGACGGATTATCAAACAGTAAATACGCTATATGGAGAAGCTTTGCCTTCTGCAAATGGAGGTCATCGAAAAAAAGGAGAAGGCATTGTAACCCCCAAGCAGTATTTGCAGGATGCCCGTATCACCGTTTTCCTGTGGGGAAATGAAGAAACGCTTGCGGCCTGTTTCCAGGCCATGGAGCATCCCAAATGGGCGGTTTATCTGGGCCGGAAAAGCTGTGTTCCCGCTGTTCCGGTGAAGCCGGAATGGGTGGAGGCGAAATCTCCGGAGGAAGCGGTAAAAAGATTTTCCCCGGAAGAACAGAAGCACAGCGCCCCGTGGGTACAGATAGAAATGGACGCAAAGCCCAATGATTCCTTGGAGGATAACCAGCGAATGATTACCCGCCGGGATTCCATCCTTCGCGCTGACCGAAACGAATACGCCGTTCGCTGGGTAAAAACCTTTCCTGTAAAATCGGGGGGTGATGATTCTTGTACCTGAGCCGGATCGATTTGAGCATATCGTCTCCCGCTGTGCGGCAGACCCTGCGCAACTGTCAGGATATGCACAGGACGTTAATGAAGGGCTTTGACTGCGCACGGGAAGAAGCGGGAATGCTGTACCGAGTGGTCAGAACGGATGACGCTATTTTCATCTATGTGCAAAGCATGGTTTGTCCCCAATGGGAACGCATCAAAAAAAGTGGATACCGCTGCACGCGGATGCAGGATATTACCGCTTTATTGGAGAAATTGCAGCGGGATACGGTACTGCGTTTTTCCCTGCTTGCCTGCCCAACAAAAAAAGTAAAAGGCGATGGGAAAAACAGTCAGAGGGTGCTGCTGCGCGGAACAGAAGAACGGCTGGACTGGCTGAGGCGCGAAGGAGAAAAGCATGGTTTTGTGCTACTGGAAGCTCATGAAGCAGCAAAAGAGCAGAAGCTGAGCGGCAAGAAAGCCAGCGGCGAATTTTACCTCTCCGGCGTTCCCTTTGAAGGCGTATTGCAAATCATCAATGAAGCAGCTTTTCAGGATGCTTTCAAACAGGGCATAGGACCCGAAAAAGCATATGGCTTCGGTATGCTGATGCTCAGCAGGGGGCAGCCATGAACAACGATTTGCAATCTCTTCCCAAACTGCGCGACAGCATCAGCTATGTCTATATCGAGCATGCCATCATCGAACAGGAGGATTCCTCCATCGTTGCCATACAAAAAGATGGCCGCATTCCCATTCCCGTTTCGGCTGTCACCTGCCTCATGTTAGGCCCAGGCACAAATATCACCCACGCGGCCATCAGGGCAGCAGCGGAAAACGGCTGCCTGATTGTTTGGTGCGGTGAAAATGGTATGCGCTTCTACGCTTCCGGTATGGGTGAAACACGGAGCGCCGTCAACCTGCTTCGGCAAGCGGAATTATGCGTCAATCCGGAAACCCGGCTGGAAGTGGCAAAACGTATGTACATCCGGCGCTTTGGCAGTATTACCAACTCGAACTATACCTTGCAGCAGCTTCGCGGTATGGAGGGCATTCGCGTCAGAGAAGCTTATAAACTGGCTTCCAAGACCACCGGTATTCCCTGGTCCGCCCGCTCATATAAAAAGGACGACTGGAATGCCCAGGACCCGATCAATTCAGCGCTGTCGCAAGCAAATGCCTTGCTGTACAGCGTTTGTCAGGCCGCCATTATTTCTCTGGGCTATTCTCCAGGTCTGGGGTTCATTCACACGGGAAAGCAGCTTTCCTTTGTGTATGATATCGCCGATCTTTATAAAGCGGAAATCGCCATTCCCGCCGCTTTTCTCTCGGCAAGGTACCCTGGAAGTGATCTGGCTGCCGCTGTGAGGAAAAATATCCGGGTATACTTTCAGCAGGCTCATTTGCTGAAACGAATTCCCGAGGATATTGAATGGATTTTTGATCTTCCAGGAAGTGAGCATCGGGAAAGTCTTCCCGTCGGCAATCTTTGGGACCCGGAAGGTGAAATTGCTGGCGGTGTCAACCATTATGGAGAAAACGTATGATGGTTGTATTTGTGTTGGAAAATGCAGCGGAAAAGCTGCGAGGAACCCTGACCCGGTGGATGATCGAAGCCAAGCCCGGCGTGTTTGTCGGCGCTCTGAACGCCCTGGTAAGGGATAAGCTGTGGAATATGATCCCAGAGTACGATCCGAAAGGCGCATTGATGATCTATTCCTGCAACAATGAGCAGGGCTTCCAAATGAAAATGTTTGGGATTCCAACCCGCTCCGTTGCAGACTTAGACGGCCTGCAATTGATAAAAATCCAGCAATAAAGCCATTTCTTTCAGTATCTGCCCCACACGCGTGGGGATGAACCGTTATGCGTCGCCCTCGCCAAAGCGGAAAAGGACATCTGCCCCACACGCGTGGGGATGAACCGAGCCACGTGCTGGCCCAGGAGGACATGAACAAATCTGCCCCACACGCGTGGGGATG
>CADBTC010000372.1 GCA_902797445.1 uncultured Eubacteriales bacterium
GGGCAGATCCCGCACACGGCCGCCGCGGATCAGCACAACGCTGTGTTCCTGCAGGTTGTGGCCGATACCGGGGATGTAGCAGGTACCCTCGATGGAGTTCGTCAGGCGGATTCTCGCGATCTTCCGCAGGGCGGAATTGGGCTTCTTGGGGGTCTGGGTTTTCACGCTCAGACACACACCGCGCTTCTGCGGGCATCCCTGCAGAATCGGAGCGGTGGACTTTTTGACAGCCCGTTCACGTCCTTTGCGGACCAGCTGATTAATAGTGGGCATTGAAGCACCTCCTGCAAAATATCCTCAAGGCTCCGCAACCCTCAGAGCCTGTAAGGCAGAATCGGTTTGCGCCGGATGATCGGCGCGGTTATTTCAGAACGGCAGCCGCTGCAGCGGGCACTTCCACCCCGCAGAGGATCCCCAGTTCCTTCATCGTGGCCACACGCACGCAGGGCACCCGCGCCTCTTCGGCCGCGCGGATGATCTGCTGGAAGATGAAGGTGTCCGCGTCGTTGGCCACATATGCCCTGGCAGCCTTTCCGGCCTTCAGCGCCCGGGTCACCTGCTTGGTCCCGGCAACCTTTGCCTTCGCCGATCTGAGCATTTCCATCTTCGCAAACCCTCCTTCCCTTCTTCCGGAAAGGCACGCCTCAAAAGGGCGCACCCCACCCCGGAGCATGCGACAACTTCGTAATCATAGCACCCAAAGCCTGTCTTGTCAACGCCTCTGATGCATTTTTCGTCTTTTTTTCATCTTTTCCGGCCCTTTTCCAGGACGGGCTTCAGATACTGGCCGGTAAAGGACGCTTCCTCGGCCGCCACCTGTTCCGGGGTTCCCTGAGCCACCAGGGTGCCGCCTCCGTCTCCGCCCTCCGGCCCCAGATCGATGATCCAGTCCGCCACCTTGATGACGTCCAGATTATGTTCGATGACCAGAACGGTGTTTCCGTTATCCGTCAGGCGCTGCAGCACGGTGATCAGTTTATCCACATCCGCCATGTGGAGCCCGGTGGTGGGTTCGTCCAGCAGGTAGATTGTCCGCCCCGTCCCCTTCCGGCTCAGCTCCGTGGCCAGCTTCACCCGCTGGGCCTCACCCCCGGAAAGGGTCGTGGAGCTCTGTCCCAGCTTCATGTATCCCAGTCCCACGTCGTACAGGGTTTCCAGCTTCCGCCGGATCTGGGGATGATTCTCAAAGAAGGGCAGCGCCTCCTCCACCGTCATCTCCAGCACTTCATAGATGTTTTTCCCCTGCCAGGTCACTTCCAGGGTCTCCCGGTTGTACCGCTGCCCGCGGCATACCTCGCAGGGAACATACAGATCCGGCAGAAAGTGCATCTCGATTTTCTGCAGGCCGTCCCCCTGGCAGGCTTCGCACCGGCCGCCTTTTACATTGAAGGAGAAACGGTTTTCCTTATAGCCCCGCGCCTTGGCCTCCGGGCTGAGGGCGAAAAGCTTCCGGATCAGGTCGAACATCCCCGTATAGGTCGCCGGATTGCTTCGGGGGGTCCGGCCAATGGGGCTCTGGTCAATCATGATAATCTTGTCCAGCTGCTCCAGCCCCTCCATCCGTTCGAACTTCCCCGCCCTTGTTTTGGCCCGGTTCAGTTTCCGTGCCAGGTATTTGTAAAGGATCTCATTCACCAGTGAGCTCTTCCCGCTGCCGCTGACGCCGGTCACGCAGCACAGCACGCCCAGGGGTATATTCACATTGATATGCTTCAGGTTGTTCTCCGCCGCTCCGTAGATTTTCAGCTGTCCTGTAGGCTTCCGCCGCTTTTTCGGGACTGGAATGGTCTTTTTCCCGCTCAGATACTGCCCCGTCAGGCTCTCCGGGCAGGCGATGATGTCCTCCACGGTTCCCTGGGCTACGATCCGGCCGCCGTGCAGGCCGGCCCCGGGACCTACGTCCACAATATAATCTGCGGCATACATGGTATCCTCATCGTGTTCGACGACCAGCACCGTGTTTCCCAGGTCGCGCATTTTCTTCATCGTGGCAATCAGCTTGGCGTTATCCCGCTGATGCAGGCCAATGGAGGGCTCATCCAGCACGTAGAGCACCCCCATCAGGGCCGATCCGATCTGAGTCGCCAGGCGGATGCGCTGGGCTTCCCCGCCGGACAGGCTTCCCGCCGCCCGGCTCAGGGTCAGGTAGCCCAGTCCCACGTCCGTCAGGAATCCCAGCCGGCTCTCAATCTCCTTCAGGATGCCTTCGCCGATGATGGCCTTGTTTCCCTCCAGCTTCAGATTCCGGAAAAAAGCCCGGCAGTCCAGGATGCTCATATCGCTGACCTCCGGCAGGCTCTTCCCGCCTACGGTCACCGCCCGGGATTCCGGCTTCAGCCGCTGACCGCCGCAGGCGGGGCAGGTTTCCTCCGCCATATACGCCTCGTAGGCCTCCCGCATGCCCTCGCTGCTGGTCTCCCGATACCGCCGCTCCATGGTGGGGATGATCCCGTCAAAGGAGGCGCTGTAATGGGAAATCCCCCTCGCCCCCTCATATTCGATATCCAGCTTTTCATCCCCCGTGCCGTAGAGGATCGCATGCCGCGCTTCCTCCCCCAGCTGTTCCACGGGGGTATCCATCGTAAAGTGATATTTTTTTCCCATGGCCTTGATGTACTGGGAGGCCATCCCGCTGTTCATATCCCCGAAGCCCATCGCGTTGAGCCCGCCTTCCCGCAGCGTCAGCTTTCCGTCGGGAAAGACCGCGTCTTCGCTGATCACCATCTGCGTCCCCAGCCCGTCGCATACCGGGCAGGCGCCGAAGGGGCTGTTGAAGGAAAACATCCGGGGCGTCAGCTCCTCCATGGAGATCCCGCAGTCCGGGCAGGAATAGTTCATGGAAAACAGATCCTCCCCCGGGTTCTCCTCGCTGAGCCGATTCATGATCACCAGTCCCGCGCTCTGCCCCGCCGCGGTCTCAATGTCGTCGCTGAGCCGCTGACGGAACTCCTTTCCGGCGCGGACGATCAGCCTGTCCACCACCAGCTCCACGGTATGCTTCTGCTTCTTGTTCAGCTGCGGCGTGTCATCCAGCTCATACATCGACCCGTCGATCCGCACCCGGACATATCCGTTTTTAGCCGCCTTCTCCAGGATGTCCCTGTGCTCGCCCTTCCGCGCGCGCACCACCGGAGCGAGCACCTGCAGCCGGGTGCCCTCCGGATACTTCATGACCGCGTCGGCAATTTCATCCACAGTCTGCTTCCGGATCTCCCGTCCGCACTGCGGGCAGTGCGGCACGCCCGTCCGGGCCCACAGCAGCCGGAAATAGTCGTGGATTTCCGTCACCGTCCCCACGGTGGACCGGGGATTCCGCCCGGTGGTCTTCTGGTCGATGGAAATGGCGGGGCTCAGCCCGTCAATGCTGTCCAGATCCGGTTTGTCCATCTGTCCCAGAAACTGCCTGGCATAGCTGGACAGGCTTTCCACATAGCGGCGCTGACCCTCGGCATAGATGGTATCGAAGGCCAGGGAGCTCTTTCCGCTGCCGGAGAGCCCCGTCAGAACCGTCAGCTTGTCCCGGGGAATATCCACATCCACGTTTTTCAGATTATGCTCCCGTGCGCCCCGGACGCGAATCATATCGTTGCTCATGTTTCCTCTTGTTTCTTTCCGATCGCACTTTCTGAAAAGTGCTCTTTATAGATGATCCCCGGCCCGGATTCAAACCGGGCCGGGGCGCGAGATATCAACGTCAGTCCGCTGCCCCTGCACAAGAAGCGGGCATGCCCCTCCGGGAATCTTCCCGGAACAGGGAGCAGCAGGCAGAAAGGATTGACCGCAGAAAAGGAAGCTTTACTGAATCTTGATCCTCTCCCACAGATCGGGCTGCCGGGACTGCCACTCGGCAGGCAGATCCACGAACACCTCGTCCTTTTCATATCCCATCCGGGGCAGATAAGCTTCGTTGCCCTCGTACTCCCCGCCGGGTCCGCTCAGTTCGGCCAGGGCCTGTGCGTTGGCGGACGCGTAACCGACCTCCGTCGAATTGGCCAGGCTGGCTTCATATCCCAGCATATAGCGAATGAATACGTTCGCCAGCTCCGGGTTTTTCGCGTTGGCGGGAATCACCATGGCGTCCACGGCCACATTGGTGCCCTGATAGGGCGTGCAGTAAGCCATATCCTCGTTTTCGGACAGGATGTAAGCCGCGTCCCCGCTGTAAACCAGCGCCATCCACTTCAGGCCCTCCGCCATGCTGTCAATGACCTCATCCGTCACGTAGGAGGGCTTCAGATTTCTGTGCATATCCTGCAGCCAGGCATTGGCCGCCTCGATTTCCGCTTCATCCGTGGTGTTGGCGGAATATCCCAGCGCTTTCTCCGCGACCATGAAGGCATCCCGGGAGGAATCATACATATAGGCATGGCCGGCGTAGGCAGGATTCCGGAACGCTTCCCATCCCTGAGCCTCCATCTCTTCCCGCGGGATTTCGGTCGTGTCGTATACGATGCCCACCGTCTGCCAGAAATAGGGCACTGAGTAGGTATTGTCCGGATCGAAGCCCAGGTTCCGGACGCCCTCCGCCAGCTGATCCAGGTTATCCACGATCTTTTTGTCGATGGGCTGGAGCTTCCCTTCCTTAATCAGCCGTTCAATCATGTAATCGCTGGGCACCATGACGTCCCAGGATTCCTCCGCTTTCGTCTGAATATAAAGCTCCTCATTGGATCCGAAGGTTTTATAATTCACCTTCACATTGTATTCCTTTTCAAAGGCACGGATCACGCTCATGTCCACATATTCACCCCAGTTGTAGACGTTCAGCGTGGCGCCGGCGAAGGACGCGGCATCGAATTCCGCCGTCGCGCCCAGGGGCAGCAGGCACAGGCACAGGGCCAGGCAGATCAGAATCTTTTTCATTGTCAGGAATCCTCCTTTTTATGTTTTCTCTCCCCGAGAGCGGGAATCAGGTTGGTTAGCACCAGGATCACGGTGACCGTCACCACGATCAGGGTGCTCAGCGCGTTGACGCTGGGGTTAAACCGTTTCATGGAATAAACGTACATGGAAATGTTCTGCACGTCCACCCCCGCGGTGAAAAAGGAAATGACAAAATCGTCGAAGCTCATGCTGAAGGCGATCAGCGCTCCGGAAAAAATCGCCGGATAGATCTGGGGAATAATCACCTTTGTCAGGGCCTTCCAGGGCGTTGCCCCCAGATCCATCGCCGCCTCCGCCACATTGTCGTCCAGCTGGCGCAGCTTGGGCATGACCGACAGGATCACATAAGGAATGCAGAAGGTAATATGTGCAATGGTCAGCGTCACGATGCTCCGCTGAATCTTCGCGGACAGGAACAGCAGCATCAGGCTGATGGCGGTCACGATGTCCGGATTCAGCACCGGCAGGTTGTTAATCTCCAGAATGATACTCCGAACCAGCGGCCTGGCCTTGGAAAGCCCGATGGCCGCGATGGTCCCAACCGCCGTGGATACGCCCGTGGCGATCAGGGCGACGATCACCGTATACTTGATGCTCTCCAGCATCTCCCGGTTCTCCAACATGGCTTCATACCACCGGAGGGAAAAGCCCTCGAAGGAGATCATGCTCTTGCTGTCGTTAAAGGAGAATACCATCACGTACAGGATGGGCAGGTAGATGAACGCCAGCACCAGAATCAGGTATCCGGATGTCAGAAAACGCCCGGCGCCTCTTTTCTTTTCCATCCTCATTCCTCCTCCGCGCCGGTGTCCAGCTTTTTGGTCAGGTACATGCTGCCGATAATGATCAGCGCCATGATGAGGCTGATGGCACTGCCAAAGTTCCAGTCTCCCGCCACCAGGAAGTAGGTCTCGATCAGATTGCCGATCAGCACATAATTCCCGCCGCCCAGCAGTTTGGGAATCACGAAGCTGGACACCGCCGGCAGAAACACCAGCGTAATTCCGCTGATAATCCCCGGTACGCTCAGGGGCAGGGTTACCTTCAGGAAAGCCTTTCCCCTGTTTGCGCCCAGATCATAGGCCGCTGTCAGCAGTTCCCGGTCCAGCTTGGCGATGGCCGTATGGATCTGGATAATCATATATGGAAGGAAGTCGTATACCATGCCGATGAACACCTTGATCTCGCTCTCGATCTCAAAGTTCATCAGAATGCCCCGCCAGGCGTAGGTCTTCAGCAGCATATTGATCCACATGGGCAGGGTCAGCAGCAGGATCATCAGCGTCTGCCGCTTTTCCGGCAGATTGGCGATAAACAGGGCCGCCGGATACCCGATCAGGATGCAGACCACCGTGGTGATCAGCGCGATCCGCAGGCTTGTCCAGAGCACCTTCAGAAACGTGGGGTCGCTGAGGAAGCGGGCGAAGTTTTCCAGCGTAAAATGAAAGGTGATGGTTCCGTTGCCGGATCGGGTCACCGCGTACAGCAGAATCATCAGCATCGGCGCTACGATGAACAGGGCAATCCAGAGGATGTAGGGGTAGGACATGCGAAAAAAGGATTTCATGCGTCCGCCACTTCCTTATGCATGACATGGATATCCTCCGGGTCGAAATTCAGCCCCACCCGGTCCCCTACCTCATGCCGGGCGGTGGTCTCCACCTTGTATTCCCGGCCCTGGGTGGCGAATGTGATCTCGTAGGATCCCTCCGTCACCGATGCCGGGTCAAAATCGAATTTCACGTCCGTGATCTCAACGGAGCTGTCGTCCTGCAGGTTCCAGGCTTCCGCGCTGGCCCAGGTCTTCAGGTCCGTACTGATGGCCATGGATTCCTGAATCTCCTCCGGGGTAATGAAAAAATCCAGTGCACTGATACCGATATTGTGCCGGGCATCCTCCACATATTCCGGATGCACCACGTGCACCTTCACCGTAATCTCGGTTCCCTTTTCCGTCCCGAAGGTAATGCTGTAAACGCCCGGCACCTTTTCAATATTATGCTTCACCCGGGTCAGAGAGATGTCCCTGTTCTCGTCGTCCCAGGCCTGGGCGTTGGCGATGGAGATGAAATCCGCGTCTGTCATCTCCTTATTCTCCAGGTCGTCGCTGTCCACATAGAAATCGTTTGCGCTGATCTTCTCCCCCGCCTGCGGATTGTTCAGGTCGTGCGAGGTCACCACATGCATCTGAACCGTCTTGCTGGTACCGGTCTTCGTTTCCACCATCAGCTCGTAGTGCACGCCCTTGAAGATGACGCTCTTGACTTCTCCCCGCATCATCCCGTCCTTCGGCTTGACGATATCGATATCTTCTGGACGGATCAGCACATCCACCGGCTCGTCCGGCCGGAAGCCCTTGTCCACGCATTCGAAAATCCGGTCGTCAACCCGAACCCTGTAATCCGCTTTCATGATCCCGTCCACGATGTTGCTTTCCCCGATAAAGCGGGCCACATAGGCGTTCACCGGTTCATTGTAGATCTCCAGCGGGGTACCGATCTGCTCGATTTCCCCCGCGTTCATGACCACAATCTTGTCGCTCATGGTCAGGGCTTCTTCCTGGTCATGGGTTACGTAAATGAAGGTGATTCCCACCTCCTGCTGAATCCGCTTCAGCTCCCGCTGCATTTCTTTCCGCAGCTTCAGATCCAGAGCGCCCAGGGGCTCGTCCAGCAGCAGTACGTTGGGTTCGTTCACCAGAGCCCGGGCGATAGCCACCCGCTGCTGCTGCCCGCCGGACAGCTTCGTCACCCGCCGCTTTTCGTACCCCTCCAGGTTCACCAGGCTCAGCATTCGGGTCACTTTCTGATTAATAATGTCCTCGCCGGTCTTTTTGATCCGAAGTCCGAAGGCGATGTTTTCATATACGTTCAGGTGAGGAAAAAGAGCGTAGCGCTGAAAGACGGTGTTGATTTCCCGCCGGTACGGAGGCACATTGTCAATGCACTGCCCGTCGAAAATGACCGTCCCCTCATCCTGCTCCAGGAAGCCTCCCAGAATCCGCAGCAGTGTGGTCTTTCCGCATCCGGAGGGGCCCAACAGTGTGACGAACTCATTTTCGTTGATGTTCAGGTTGACCCCTTTCAGAACCACCTGTCCGTCGAAGCTCTTGACAATATTCCGGAACTCGATCAGCTTGCGCATGTGCCTTCCCCTCCTGTTCCCGTCCGCCGCCTGGATTTTCCCCTCGTTGCAGGCGGAATCCGAACGAATCAGAAAGTAATTTAATCATAGTTCGCCCCCCGTGTCAATTGATTTTAAGATCGTTTTTTATCCCGGATTCCACGGATTAGCCGTGCCATTTCCCTTCCCTATTTTTTGTTTGACCTTCTACCCTGTTTATATTATAATCTTTCCCGGTTCGTGACAACGCCCTTCGGGCTCTTGTCCGCTGAAAGCGAAAGGAGCAAATCGCTTATGAATATCGTTTGTCTTGACCTGGAGGGCGTGCTGGTTCCCGAAATTTGGATCGCCTTCTCCGAAGCTTCCGGCATTCCGGAGCTCCGCCGCACGACCCGGGACGAGCCGGATTACAACAAGCTGATGCAATTCCGCCTGGGTATTCTGAAGGAGCACGGGCTGGGTCTGAAGGAAATTCAGGCTGTGATCGCGAAGATCGATCCCATGCCCGGCGCCCGGGAATTCCTGGATACCCTCCGTTCAGAAACGCAGGCAGTGATTCTTTCCGATACCTTCACCCAGTTCGCCAAACCCCTGATGGAAAAGCTGGGCTGGCCTGCGCTCTTCTGCAACGAGCTGGAAGTGGCCCCCGACGGAATGGTAACCGGTTTCCGCATGCGGTGCCAGCAGTCCAAGCTGACCACCGTGAAGGCCCTCCAGTCCTGCGGCTTCGAAACCATCGCCGTTGGCGACAGCTTTAACGACCTGGGCATGATCCAGGCCGGCAAGGCAGGATTCCTTTTCCGCTCCACCGAGGCCATTCAGAAGGCTCACCCGGAGCTTCCCGCCTTCACGGAATACGACGACCTGCTCAAAGCCATCCGGGCCGCACTGTAACGCGGAATCCCGATGAAGGTTGTATTGTTCCTGCCCGTGTTTTGAGCACCCTCAGGGCCCGGGGACTTTCACCTGAACCCGACGATTAATTTTTATTGCAAATAACAGGAGTGTACCATGGAACAGCAGATTGAACGCAAAAAAAGAATCTTCTCTGGCATTCAGCCCAGCGGAACCCTGACCATCGGCAATTACATCGGCGCTCTCCGGCATTTCCCGGAGCTGCAGGATGCCTATGACTGCATCTACTGCATCGTGGACGAGCATGCCATCACTGTGCGCCAGAACCCTGCGGATCTTCGCCGCCGGTGCCTGGAGCTGGCCGCCATCTATCTGGCCTGCGGCCTGGATCCGGAAAAGTGCATCGTCTACTGCCAGAGTCACGTTTCCGCCCACGCGGAGCTGGCCTGGATCCTGAACTGCTTCACCTATATGGGCGAGCTGCAGCGCATGACCCAGTTCAAGGACAAGTCCGCCAAGCATGCCGACAATATCAACGCCGGCCTCTTTACCTACCCTGTCCTCATGGCAGCGGACATTCTCCTCTATCAGACCGATGCCGTCCCCGTCGGCGCTGATCAGAAGCAGCATCTGGAAATCGCCCGGGATATCGCCCAGCGCTTTAACAGCATTTACGGAGATGTGTTCGTGGTGCCGGAACCCCTGATCACCAAGGTAGGCGCCCGGGTCATGTCCCTGCAGGATCCCTCCCGCAAGATGAGCAAGAGCGATCCGGAGGAATGCTTTATCTCCCTTCTTGACGATCCGGATACAGTTCGCCGGAAAATCCGTCGGGCGGTTACCGACTCCGACGGAGAAATCCGCTACGATCCGGAAGCCAAACCCGGGGTCAGCAACCTTCTGAGCATCATGACCGCCCTCACCGGCGAGAGCATCGATGCTGTCTGCGAAGAAATGGCCGGCAAGGGCTACGGCGACCTGAAGAATCGCACCGCCGATGCCGTCATCGCTGCTCTGGATCCTCTGCAAGCGGAATACAAGCGTCTGATCGCCGATAAACAGTACCTGCTGGACACCCTTCTGGCCGGCGCGGAGAAAGCCAGCTATCTGGCAACAAAGACGCTGCGCAAAGTACAGAAAAAGATCGGGTTCGCACCGAGAAGCCTGAAATAAAATTGACAAGCAGCGTTTACAAGGATATAATGAATAGGTTCCCCCGCTAAGCCGGGGAACGCGGTTCCGTAGCTCAGCAGGATAGAGCGGTCGCCTCCTAAGCGACAGGCCGTGGGTTCGAATCCCGCCGGGATCACGAAAGCTTGCTAGATATTGTAGCAAGCTTTTTATTTTTGCACTA
>CADBTC010000373.1 GCA_902797445.1 uncultured Eubacteriales bacterium
GGATATACCGGCCCAGAGGGTAGCCCTTGATATCCACAAACACCGTGCCGACGACCACAATTCCGTTTTTCATCCTCTTCCTCCCCGCGAAAAGGTTCCCTTCCAGCCTCTCCGCTCTCTGAGGTATTCCCCTCCGGGGGACGCCTCTCGGCTCCGTTCGCTTACGCAGCGGTTCTAAGCTCTGTCTGCGCGCTGGCGCGCTTGCCAATCGCTAAGAACCGGCGAGACTCAAGGCCCCCGGATGGAAACACCTCAGCGCTCCGCTTTCAGGACTGGGCAGGTATCATTCCTCTTTCCAAAAAGCCTCCATCGCCCGGATCAGGTAATCCAGATCCTTCGTGCCCGCGGTTTCAAAGCAGGAGTGCATGGCCAGCTGGGCCAGCCCGATGTCCACCGTATTCAGGGACACGTGGGCATTGGACAGATTGCCCAGGGTGGAACCCCCGATGATGTCCGAGCGGTTGGAGAAATGCTGCACCGGCACCTCCGCCCGTTCGCATATCAGGGTGAAGAGCGCGTCGCTGACCGCGTCGGTGGTGTATTTCTGGTTGGCGTTATGCTTGATCACCACGCCCTGATTCATGTACACCCGGTTTTGCCGGTCATACAGCTCGGGATGGTTGGGATGCACCGCGTGGGCGTTATCCGCCGAGATCATGAATCCGTCGGCCATCGCCGCCCGGATCTCCCCGTCGGAGGCCCCCAGGGCGAAACCGATGCGGGTCAGGGTATCATAGAGGAAATTGGAATCCGCGCCCTGCTTGCTGCGGGAGCCCACCTCCTCATTGTCGAAAACGGCGCACACAGCGATCCCCTCCCGGGATTCCGCGTCCGCCAGGGCTTTCATGCAGCCCCATGCGCATTCCAGGTCGTCAATCCGTCCGCAGGAGAAGAACTGGTCCTCGGCGCCCCATACGCTGCCCGGCTGCCGGCTGTAAAGGAACAGGTCGTGTGCCACCACGTCCTCCGCCCGGAGGCCGGCGCTCTCTGCCAGCTCCCGGATCAGCTTGCCCGCGTCCTCCCCGTCCCCGTACAGGGGCATCAGGTCCGTCTGGGCGTTCCAGGTGTACCCGTCGTTCACCTTGCGGTTAAAATGGATGGGCACATTGGGGATCACCATGGCATCCCGGTCCAGGTTCACCAGCCGGACGGTAATGCCGCCCCGTCCGTCCCGGGCCACCAGGCGCCCCGCCACCGACAGGGGCCGGTCCAGCCAGGTGGACATGATCATCCCGCCGTATTTTTCCACGTTCAGCCGCAGATAGCCCTTCTCCGACCCGTCCTCGAAGAGGGGCTTAAGCTTGAAGGCCGGGGAATCGCTGTGGGCGGCGGCGATTTTAAAGGGCGAAAACCCGGTCCGGGGCACGGCGAAGGCGATCAGGGCGGAATCGTTCCGGGTGACGAAATATTTGCCCCCCTCGTCCACCAGCCAGGGATCCTTCTCCTTCAGCTCCCGGAAACCCGCCTCCCGCAGCAGGTCCTTCAGATTCTCCACCGCGTGGAACGCGGTGGGCGACTGCTCCGCGAAATTCAGAAACCGCTCCAGATTATCCATTCTGATCGCTCCTTCCTCCCCTGCTTTTTGGGGGATTCACGCAAAACAGGGAACGGCGGTATTCCGTTCCCTGGCTGATTATTTTCTTTCGTCGTTCCAATGGACAGCGGAGGTCAGCACGGTGGTCTTGTCCCGATCCACCGTCAGCAGACCCGCCTCGATCAGGCCTTCCCGTCGGACGCCTTCCCCGTCCACCACGACGCACCGGCCCTTTTTCACGGCCGTCACGAAGGGGACGTGGCCGGCCAGGACCGCCAGCTCGCCTTCCGTTCCGCGCAGGATGATCTCCTCCGCCTCCCCCCGGTACAGATCCCCGTCCGGAGAGGAAATAATCAGGGAAAAGCTCATGCCTTTTCTCCCTTCCGGGCCTTCTCCACCGCCTCGTCGATGGTTCCCACAAAGAGGAACGCGCTCTCCGGCAGGTCGTCATGCTTTCCTTCGATGATCTCCCGGAAGCCGCGCAGGGTCTCGCTCAGGGGCACATACACCCCGGGCAGGCCCGTGAACTTCTCCGATACGAAGAAGGGCTGGCTCAGGAACCGCTGAATTTTCCGGGCCCGGCTGACCAGCCGCTTGTCCTCCTCGGCCAGCTCATCCATGCCCATGATGGCGATGATATCCATCAGTTCGTTGTACCGCTGCAGGATCCGCTGCACCTCCCGGGCGATGCTGTAATGCTGCTCTCCCAGAATTTCCGGGCTCAGGATCCGGCTGGTGGAATCCAGGGGATCCACCGCGGGATAGATGCCCTGGCTGGCGATGCTGCGGCTCAGAACCGTCGTGGCGTCCAGATGCGCGAAAGTGGTGGCCGGAGCCGGGTCCGTCAGGTCGTCCGCCGGCACGTATACGGCCTGCACGGAGGTGATGGATCCCTTCTTGGTAGAGGTGATCCGTTCCTGCAGCACACCCATTTCCGTCGCCAGGGTAGGCTGATAGCCCACGGCGGAGGGCACGCGCCCCAGCATGGCGGAAACCTCGCTGCCCGCCTGGGTAAAGCGGAAAATGTTATCGATGAAGAGCAGCACGTCCTGCCCCTCCACATCCCGGAAATATTCCGCCACCGTCAGCCCGCTCAGGCCCACCCGCATACGGGCTCCCGGGGGCTCGTTCATCTGGCCGTAGACCAGGGCCGTGTTGGCCAGCCCGCCGCTCTCACGCATTTCCGTATACAGGTCGTTGCCTTCCCGGGTGCGCTCGCCAACCCCCGTGAAGACGGACAGGCCGCCGTGCTGCTTGGCGATGTTGTTGATCAGCTCCATGATCATGACCGTCTTGCCC
>CADBTC010000374.1 GCA_902797445.1 uncultured Eubacteriales bacterium
ACCACCTTGTATCCGTAAGCCGTCTGTTCCGTGGAAAGAACCTGCTCCTTCTGGGCGGCAAAGGGCTTCATGGTCTCAGCGAAGAAAGGATTGGTGTCGTTGTCCGTCCCGGCGCGATACAGAATGGTGCCCTCCTCAGCGGTGGAGAGGATCTGCCCGCCCGGCAGCCGGACGGTCAGCTTTCCTTCCCGGACCTGGCAGCCCTCGGGGAGGAAGCAGCTGGCCCGGACTTCGGGCACCTTCAGGGAGAGAATCAGCTGCTCTTCCGCGATAGGCTCGTCGCTGCCCGCTTTCAGGGTCGTTATGACACACGTCTGCACCCCGTCGATCTCCCGGCCCTCCGGCAGCTCCAGCACCGCCTTGCCCATCGGCGGCACCTCCGGGGACACGGCATGCCTCGTCCCGTCGTTCCAGGCGAAAATCAGGGTATACTGGTTCGCGCCTGTAAAGGCGGTGGTATTGAAAAGCTCGAACTTCCCGCCGCCCAGCGCAGTCACCCGGATCGGACGGTAAATGTATCGCATAATCATCGCGCCGGTGGAGGGCGTCCGGTCGGGATAAAAGAGGCCATCCACGCAGAAGTTCCCGTCGTGTTCCCACTCGCCGTGATCGCCGCCGTAGGTATAGGTGCCGTCGGGATGGAGCACGGCATGATCCACCATCTCCCAGACGCAGCCGCCCATCAGATTGTCATAGCGATAGATCTCCTGCCAGTAGGCTTCAGTGTTGCCCGGGCCGACACCCATGGCATGGGCGTATTCGCACAGAAAGAAAGGCCGGTCATTCAGCCGCTTCTGTTTGCGGCGATGCTCGCCCACCTCGTGCACCATCTGCACGGAAGGATACATCTCACTGCCCACATCGTAGGCGATGCGTTTGCAGTGCACCGCGCTCTCATAGTGCACAGGCAGCGCAGAGCGGGCCTTCAGATAATCGTACATGGCGTCGGTATTGCGGTAGCCGCCGGCCTCATTGCCCAGGCTCCACATGAAGATACCGGTGTTTGCATGCAGCTTGTCCCGCTGATACAGGCGCGCAATGCGGTCCAGATAGCGCGGCTGCCAGGCGGGATCATGGCTGATGGTATTATAGGTACCGGTGACCTGCATCGCGAAGGTGCCGTGGGTCTCCAGATCGTTCTCGTCCACGATGTAGATGCCGTACAGGTCAGCCAGCTCCAGCAGCAGCGGATCCGGCGGATAGTGCGAGGTGCGGATGGTGTCGATGTTAAACCGCTTGCAGGTCAGGATATCCCGTTCAATCTCGTCCGGCGTCAGGCAATACCCGTTCGTCGGGCTGGTGTCATGATGATTCACACCCTTGAACTTGATCTTTCTGCCGTTGAAGAGCAGTACATCCTTGTCGATCGTGACCGTCTTGAAACCGATGGCTTCCTTTACGCAGCCGGCGGGCGTTTCATAATAGATGCTGTACAGTACGGGCTCCTCCGCGCTCCACTCCGTCACCTGTAGCCCCTCGAATACAGCCTCCGCCCTGCATTCACGGGTCTCCACCGTTCTGGTCTCCCGGATACCGCGCCCCTCCAGGGTAAATGTCACCGCGGTATCGCTCCGTGTCTCCGCGGACAGGGTCAGTTGATACGTGTTCCCTGTTTTTTCGGTCACCGCATCGATATCCCACAGGTCCTCCGGTTCATCAACGCGCAGCAGCACGTCCCGGAAGATGCCGTTATTGCGGAACATATCCTGGTCCTCCAGGTAGGTCCCCGTACACCAGCGGTGCACCACGGCCACCAGCTCGTTGCGGCCCTGGCGAAGGTAATCGCTCAGCCAGAATTCAGCCGTGTTGTGGCTGCCTTCGGAGTAGCCGACGAACCGGCCGTTCACGTACAGATCCAGGCAGCTGGCCACCCCGAGAAACGAGATTGTATACCGTTTGCGGATATCCTCGATATCCAGAAAGCGGCGGTAGACGCCCACAAAATTATACTGGTCATCCGGCTTTTTCCAGCGCGGCATCACCTTTTGATCTACGCCTAACCAGCTGAAGACCGTACCCACCTTTTCCGTGGTGGGGATGACCGGCGGTTTGAAGGGAAACTGGTAGCGGATATTGACATAGAAGGGCTTGTCATAGCCCCGGAACTGCCAGCAGGAGGGCACATCAATCCGACCGAACGCCACCATATCGGTATCCAGGGTATCGGGCAGCTCTGAAGGCACCGGATAGAATTTGAAATCCCACTCTCCGTTCAGGCACCGCACCTTGGAGGAGCTGTAGCGCTTTTCCTTGGGCGCGGCCGCATCCGCTGACGCACGGTCCGGATAGGGAATAAAATAGCTGCGCCCCGGCAGCTTGTTCACTTCATAGACAGAAAAATCGTGATAGTTGGTCTTGTTCAGTTTGTACTTCATGTAAGCTTCGTCCTTCCGCTGAGATATAAGCAGTTCCTTCAGCCTGTCTGCGCCCATTATACCTGAGAACCCCTGCCTTTTCAATTGCAGGTGTGTAATTTTTATCATCCTGTGCAAGGCGCACCGGGCGAGCGGCATGAAAAAAGGGACAGCGAATCATCCGCTGTCTCTTTCTTCTGTCCCCTTTGGGTTATTCCGCGGGATCCATATGGCCGTCCCGATACATGGAGAAGCGGTCCATGGGATACTGCTTCAGGTTGTCCAGAATTTTGCGGTTGTCCGCCCTGGCCAGCAATCCGGTCCGCGCCTGCAACACCATGTTTTCCGCCTGATGCTTGGAGGGGCCGCCGATGCAGCCGCCGGGGCACATCATGCCCTCCACGAAGTCCGCGTCCAGCCTTCCGGCTTTCAGCAGCTGGAGGGCTTTTTTGCACTCCGCGCCGCCCGCGCAGGCCTGCAGTTTGATATCGGACACATCCTCGCCCATTTCCTGCATGACCTCCAGCACCGCCGCGGCCACGCCGCCGGAGCCGGCAAATTTTTTGCCGAAGAGGGAGGCTTCCTGATAGTCCTCGGGGACCGGCTCCACCTTGATATCCCGGGAGTCCAGCATGGCGACAATTTCACCGTAGGTCAGGGCAAAGTCCGGCCGGTCCGCGATAAACTCGTTCAGGGTTTCCCCTTTCTTGGCGATGCACGGGCCGATAAAGACGGTCACGCAATCCGGATCCAGCGCCTTCAGATACCGGGAGACCGCCACCATGGGAGAGACGGTATCGGACTTGATGGTATCATACAGGGTGGGGAAATGATGCCGGATCATGGAAATGAAGGCGGGGCAGCAGGATGTCGTCATCTTCCGGCCTTCCTTCCGGGCCTCGATCCATTCCTTCGCTTCATAGGCGGCCGTCATATCACCGCCCAGGCCCACCTCCACCATATCGGCAAAGCCCAGCTTTTTCAGGGCGGCCCGAACGGAGGCCATCCCCACGTCCTTGCCGAACTGGCCTTCCGTGGCGGGAGCGCACATGGCGATGACCCGTTTGCCCGCCTTGATGGCCCGGATCACATCCACCGCATAGATCTTGGAGCCGATAGCACCGAAGGGACAGGCGTGTATGCAGTGCCCGCAGTGAACGCATTTCTCCTCATTAATCAGGCAAAGGCCGTATTCGTCATAGGAAATGGCGCCGGCGGGACAGGCTGCCTTGCAGGGGCGCTCCAGATGCAGGATGGCGCCGTAGGGGCAGGCCTTGGCGCACAGGCCGCAGGACTTGCATTTGTTGGGATCGATTTTCATCCGTTTTTCACCGGGGGAGATGGCGCCGAACCGGCAGGAGTTCAGGCAGGCCTTTCCCAAGCAGAAACGGCAGATATCGGTCACGGAATAATCCTGGATCGGGCAGTCGTCACAGGCCGCGGGGATCACCGCCACCACGTTCTTCGTATCCTTGTTCACATCCGGCGCCAGCCCGCAGGCCAGGCGGATCCGGCCCCGTACGATTTCGCGCTCCTTGTAAACGCAGCAGCGATACGAGGGCTTAGGCCCGGGGCTGACCCGAATGACAATCTTTTCCTTGTTATCCTCTGTCAGCGCGTCATCCCAGGCCAGGCTGCACACATCCCGCAGGATGGCGTGTTTCAGTTCCACAATGCTTTTATCGTTTGTGACCATCTCTTCCGGTTCCTTTCCCGCTATGGTGATTCTTTTTCTGTGAATAAACCGATCACAGATTCGATTATACAGGGAAAAGGGTGCCTTTTCAAGCGAAAAAAGC
This sequence comes from uncultured Eubacteriales bacterium, assembly GCA_902797445.1. Taxonomy (GTDB): domain Bacteria; phylum Bacillota; class Clostridia; order Christensenellales; family Aristaeellaceae; genus Aristaeella. The sequence continues at coordinate 4,154 of CADBTC010000374.1, forward strand.
CGGGCGGCCATCATCGCCCGGCTTTTCCCGTTTATGGATATCAGTCTCCGCGGCCGGCAGGCTTTTCCGGCCGATCACCCTCCCCGGCTTCGGGACGTCCGGCAGCCTGATCCTCCGGCGTTTCTTCTTCCTCTGCTTCATCCGCCTCCGTGGAGTCCTCATTCTCGCCTTCCGGCGTCGAGACCAGCGCCGTCATGCTGAAGCGGGTATTCTCATCCGGCACAAAGGAGACGTAGACCGGGAAGGTGGTGCTCTCCTCGCCCACGGTTCCCAGCTGGGAGATCATCTCCACAGTGCCCTCGTAGCTGACCCCCTGATCCTGGTTCCAGTCCAGCTCCACCTTGACCTTCTGCCCGATCTTCAGATCCTTCAGATCCGTCTCGGACACATTTGCCGCGACCCAGACCGCGTCCCGGGGATAGATCACCGCCACAACGCTGTCCTTGGCGATGGTCCCGCCCTGTTCCACGTTCAGGCTGGCCACCGTGCCGTCCACGCCGGCCAGAATCTCCGTACCGGTCATCTCCAGCCCGTCGAAACTCCCTTCCACGGTTTCAAACAGCAGCTGACCCCGCTTGACTTCGTCCCCGGCCTTGACTGCGTAGGACACGATGCTTCCCGTACCGGTCACGGCCGTCGGCGCGACTCGGGACATGGTGCCCCGCCCGATCCGGGAGGCATTGGCATAATTGCTTTTGCGGTAAATATCGAAGCTGTCCCCCACGTAATACATTCCTTCGGTCACCCGCACCGTAAAGCTGGTGGCATCCACAGCGGTAACCGTTGCCGGCCCCTTGTTCATATTGTGGTTCCGGCTGGCGATATAGACGGTCTCTCCGGAATGGACCAGGTAGTTCTCCTTATCCTCATCATATGCCTTGCTGGTATTGGCGGTAATGGTAAAGATGGCTTTCCCCTCCAGGTACATGACCGCCCCATAGGTGGCCGCCACGGTTTCCGCGTCGTCCCCGGGCTGACCGTATACGGCCGTCACGGTTCCGTCCTCGGTCGCGTACACCTTCGTCGTCCGGATGCGGGCGATGACCGTGTCCGCGGTGACGGCCTGACCGGCCTTGACCAGCACTTCCTCCGCCACGCCGCCCACCGGAGCATAAACTTCCTTCGTCGTCCTGGCTTCCACCGTTCCGCTGAAGGAGATGGTATCCGCCAGGGCCGCCCCGGTCATCAGGCAGAGGGCCATCAGGCAAGCCAACAGTTTCTTCATTTTCTCTTCCTCCTCTGTGTCTTTTGATGTTTCTGTATTCTCCGGCCTTCCGCCGATTTTGCCCGTTTCACATGCGGACTCCGTTATGCGCAGGCCGCGTAAAGCCCGGTTACATGGCTCGCAGGGCGTCGATCGGATTCAGCCGGCTGGCCTTCCGGGCCGG
>CADBTC010000375.1 GCA_902797445.1 uncultured Eubacteriales bacterium
ATCCCCTGCTCCTGCGGGAAGGTGCATCGCTGCGGGCTGCGGTTTTTCCGGGCGGGGCCCGGGGCCGTGGAGACGCTGCCGGAGGCCTTGGCGGCCCGGGGGCGGAAACGGCCCTTCGTGATCATGGACGAAAACACCGAGCGCGCCGCGGGCAGCCGCGTGCGGGAGGTGCTGCAGGCCGCGGAGATTCCCTTCTGCGAATATGTATTTCCTCCCCGGGACGGCAAAATGGAGCCGGACGAGTGGGCGGTGGGGGCGCTGACGATGGCCCTGGATCCGGCGTGCGACGTGATCGTGGCCGTGGGCAGCGGGGTCATCAACGACTGCGGGAAGGTGCTGGCCCATGCCTGCGGCCTGCCCAGCATGGTGGTCTGCACCGCTCCCTCCATGGACGGATACTGCTCCAATTCCGCCTCCATGATCCAGAACCGGCTGAAGGTCAGCCTCTATAACGCCTGCCCGGAGGCCATCATCGCCGATACGGATATCCTGGCCACCGCGCCGGATATCATGCTGCAGGCGGGGCTGGGGGACATGATCGCCAAATACGTGTCGGTATGCGAATGGCGGATCAGCCATATCGTCTACGGGGACGCCTACTGCGAGGAGATCGCGGATCTGGTGCGCCACTGCCTGAAAAAGATCGTGGATCAGGCGGACGGGCTGATGCGGCGGGAGCCGGACGCCCTGAAGGCGGTGCTGGAGGGGCTGGTCATCAGCGGCATGGCCATGGCCTTCGCGGAGATCAGCCGGCCGGCCAGCGGGCTGGAGCATTATTTCAGCCACATGTGGGAGATGCAGGCCCTGCAGCGGGGCGAGCCATCGGATCTGCACGGGATCCAGGTGGGCGTGGGGACGCAGCTGGTGCTGTGGATATACGAAAACATGCTCAGCGGCGATACCGTGGATACGGAAAAGGCGGAGGCGGCCATGCGGGCCTTCGACCCGGAAAAATGGGAAGCGCGGATGCGGGAGATTTTCGGATCCGTGGCGCCGACGGTGCTGTCCATCGAGCGGAAGGTTGGAAAGAACCGGCCGGAAACCCAGAAGGCCCACCTGAAAACCATCTGCGAGCACTGGGAGGAGATCCGGAGCATCATCCGGGCGGAGCTGCCGTCCCGGGATTGGATTCTGGAATTGATGAAGCGATGCGGCATGCCCATCTATCCCGCGGATCTGGGCATCAGCATGCGGGACACCCTGGACGCCTTCATCGGCAGCCGGGAGATCCGGGACAAGTATCTGACCAGCAGCCTGCTGTGGGACATGGGGCTGATGGAGGAAACCGCCCAAAAGCTGGAGGCCTTCCTGCGGGCGGAAAAGGGCGCGCTGTGAGAAACACAGAAGACCCCCGGCAGGGACGCGGGCAGACACGGGGACGGTTCTTTTGTCTTGGCATCAGAGAGCGGGACGACTGAGCAGACAGGGGGACGGTTCTTCTGTCTTGGCATCAGAGAGCGGGACGACTGAAAAGCTGTAAACACAAGAAAAACCCGGCAGGGGATCATTCGATCAACTGCCGGGCATTTTTTGTTATTTGCTTAAGGAACAAGACAGAAGAACCGTCCCCGTGTCTTGCCCGTGTCTTGAAGAACCGTCCCCGTGTCTTGCGCTCAGTTCCGGATGACAAAGTCGCCTTTTTCGTCCAGGTCCACGTGCAGGGTGGAGCCGGGCTCCACGTCCGCGGCGATGATCCGCCGGGCGATCAGGGTTTCGATGTGGCTCTGCAGATACCGCTTCAGGGGCCGGGCGCCGTATACCGGGTCGAAGCCCCGGTCGATCAGGGCCTCCATGGCCTGATCGGACACCTCCACCTTCAGCTGCTTGTCCGCCAGACGCTTGTTCAGGGCATCCACCATCAGGTTCACGATGGAGGCGATCTCCGTCCGGGTCAGGGGCTTGTAATACACGATTTCGTCGATCCGGTTCAGGAACTCCGGCCGGAAGTGGGATTTCAGCATCCGGTCCACGATGGAGCGGGCTTCCTCGGAAATCTCGCCGTCCTTGATGCCCTCCAGGATGGCGTCGCTGCCCAGGTTGCTGGTCATGATCAGGATGGTGTTCTTGAAGTCCACTGTCCGGCCCTGGCTGTCCGTAATCCGGCCGTCGTCCAGGACCTGCAGCAGGACGTTGAACACGTCCGGATGGGCCTTTTCGACCTCGTCGAACAGCACCACGCAGTAGGGGTGGCGCCGGACCGCCTCGGTCAGCTGGCCGCCCTCATCGTAGCCCACGTATCCGGGCGGTGCGCCGATCAGCCGGCTGACGCTGAATTTCTCCATGTATTCGGACATATCGATCCGGACCATGTTCTTCTCGTCGTCAAAGAGGGCCTGGGCCAGGGCCTTGGCCAGCTCCGTCTTGCCGACGCCGGTGGGGCCCAGGAACAGGAAGGAGCCCAGGGGCCGGTTCGGATCCTGAATGCCCGCCCGGCTGCGGAGGATGGCCTCCGACACCTTGCGGACCGCCTCATCCTGGCCGATGACCCGCTGATGCAGGGTATCCTCCAGGCGCAGCAGCTTTTCACGCTCGCCCTCCATCAGCCGGGATACGGGGATGCCGGTCCAGCGGCCGATGATCCGGGCGATTTCCTCCTCGGTGACCCGGTCCCGCAGCAGGGTGTTGTCCCCCCGCTTCTCCTCGGCGATGGCTTCCTCCTTTTCCAGCTGCTGGCGCAGGGTGCGCAGGGTGCCGTAGCGCAGCTCCCCGGCCCGCTCCAGGTCGTAATTGCGCTCCGCCTGCTCGATCTGGGCGTTGACCTGGTCGATCTGCTCCCGCAGGCTGGAGACCTTGGCGATTTCCTGCTTTTCGGCTTCCCAGCGGGCCTTCATGGAGTTGAAGGCGTCCCGCTTCTCCGCCAGCTCCTTCTGGACCTCGGCCAGATGGGCCTGGGTCAGCTTGTCATCGTCCTTCTTCAGGGCGGATTCCTCGATTTCCAGCTGCATGATCTTCCGGCGGATGTCGTCCAGCTCCGTGGGGAGGGAATCGATCTCCGTCCGGATCATGGCGCAGGCTTCGTCCACCAGGTCGATGGCCTTATCCGGCAGGAACCGGTCGGTGATATACCGGTTGCTGAGGGTGGCCGCGGCGATGAGGGCCGAGTCCTGAATCTTGACGCCGTGGAAGACCTCGTAGCGGTCCTTCAGGCCACGGAGGATGGCGATGGTATCCTCGACGGTGGGCTCCTCGACCATCACCGGCTGGAACCGCCGCTCCAGGGCCGCGTCCTTTTCGATGTACTGGCGGTATTCGTTCAGGGTGGTGGCGCCGATGCAGTGCAGCTCGCCCCGGGCCAGCA
>CADBTC010000376.1 GCA_902797445.1 uncultured Eubacteriales bacterium
ACACCCGGCGCCTGCTGGATCATGTACTCTCCGGTATAAAGGCGGATCGGCGCATCCAGCATCTGGGCATAGGGCAGCAGCGTAATGGTCCGCTGCCAGCTGTCCGGATACAGCGTCAGGGGCAGCACGTTTCCGCTCAAAATCGTCATCAGCAGATTCAGCATGGCCTGAAAGCCTCTCGGATCCAGTGTCCGCATCGTAAAAGCCATCGTAATGTTTTCCATAGCACAGATGCAGCAAAGCCCCAGCAGCAGCGCCAGCAGGGAAAAGATCAGCGAGGGCACGGATGCCGGCAGCGAAATCCCCCATCCTTCCGGAAGCAGCGCCGCAAACACCAGCATCGGAAAAGCCCGGAGGAGGCTGCCCATCAGCTTCTGGGCCATAATGCGTGCATAGTAGAACCCGTACAGATGCACGGGCCTGCACAGATCATAGACAATTCCGCCGGTACGAACCTTATCCATCAGATCTGCGTCGGAAGAAAGCAGCATCCGGAAGAAGGCCTGCTGAAGCCAGACATAAGAGGTGACCTGGGAAAGGGGAAAGCTCTGGGGCTTTCCCGCATAAAGGGCACGATACACGGAAATCAGAATCAGGCCGAAAAAGATCTGACACGCAATTCCGCCCAGCACCGCGCCGCGGTACTGGGTTTCCATCCGGAGGCGCATCCGGAAGACAGAAAGATATGCTTTCATAGGCCCATCTCCCGATACATGTCAGCGATCAGATGATCAATATTCTGCGGCTGAACCGTCAGTTCCCGGATCGGTCCAGCCTGCTGCAGGCGGGAAAGCAGTTCCGCTGTGGGAAGTTTTTCGGGCTCATAGATTATTCTGAATCCATCCCCATCTTTCTGCATCATCGCAGATTCCGGAAGATCGGGCGTCCAATCGTCTCCGTCATACCGGATTTCCACGGTCCGTCTTCTGTCATACTGATGCAGCAGATTCTGCAGCGAACCATCGTACAGCTTCTGCCCGTGTCCCAGGACCATCACCCGCGGGCACAGAGCCGCAATATCCTCCATGTCATGGGTTGTCAGGAGAATGGTTGTCCGGTGTTCCCGGTTCTCCCATTTCAGAAAATCCCGCAGCGCCAGTTTGCTGACCGCGTCCAGGCCGATGGTCGGCTCGTCCAGAAAAAGCATCTCCGGCTGATGCAGCAGCGAGCCGCACAGCTCCGCCCGCATTCGCTGCCCCAGACTCATCTGGCGAAGCGGTGTCCGCAGCAGGTCTCCAAGATTCAGTGCTTCGGTCAGTTCATTCAATCTTTTGCGATACGCTGCTTCCGGAATGCTGTAAATATCCTTCAGCAGGCTGTAGCTGTCCAGGACAGGCACATCCCACCAAAGCTGCATCCGCTGGCCAAAGACGACGCCGATATGCCTTACATACTCTTTTCGGCTTTCCCATGGAACCCGTTTTCCAACCAGCACTTCCCCTCCGTCCGGTGTCAGAATTCCGGAAAGGATTTTCACCGTCGTGGATTTCCCAGCCCCATTGGGGCCAATATAGCCGACCAGCTCTCCTCTTTCGATTTCAAAAGATACGTCCCGCAGCGCCTCTACCGTGGTCTTTTCCCGCAGAAGCGCTCCTTTTCGCCTTTTTTTTCGTACATAAAAACGCTTGCACAGATGCCGAACATGAATAAAGCTCACATCAAATCCTTTCCGGTCATAAAAGGCCCTTTCATTTCTTTTTCGCAGAGGCTTACACATCGCATGCTGCAAGCGTATCGTTTAATCATTCTATTCATTCCGGATCAAAAAGTCAACACGGGAAAAGCATTTGTTCATATCCATTTTTCCGCATTAGAACCGCTGTCAATCGTCCAGAAATGATAGCTGCTGAAACCTTTCCGGAAGCGTGTTCATATATTCAAAGCATTCCTCCGGTGTGTACATGATCCCATGTTCCATGCAGAATGCTCTGAAAAGCTTCATCATCGAATCCCGTTTCGGGCTGAGAACTTCATAGGCGCTTCCATACGCCCGGATATATCGCTCCTTCAATCCCGGGAAATACCTGTCCAGTGCGGCATAATAATATTCCCGGTTTCCCTCCCGAAGCGTGAGTCCCATGTCAAAGCATACGATCCCTTTCACCTTTACCCGTGCGCAAGCTTCCAGAATCGCCGCAATATTTTCCTCTGTATCGTTGATAAACGGCAGAATCGGCGTCAGCCACACAATTGTGGGAATATCACGCTTCATCATCGCTTCGAGCACTTCAATCCGCCGTTTTGTATTACAAACGTTCGGCTCAACGATCCGGCACAGCCTGTCATCATATGTTGTCAGTGTGATCTGAACCACGCATTTTGCTGTCCGGTTGATTTCATCCAGAAGATCGATATCCCGCATAATCCGGTCAGATTTGGTCTGTACCGCTGCGCCAAACCCATACCTGCAGATGATTTCAAGGCATTTCCGGGTCAGCCCGAGCTGCTCCTCACACTGCATGTACGGGTCCGACATGGAGCCGGTTCCAATCATTCCCTTTTGCTTTTTGGACCGCAGCGCCTTTTCCAGCAGTTCCGGAGCATTCTGCTTCACCTCGATGTCTTCAAAATCATGCGTAAACTGATAGCACCGGCTCCGGCTGTCGCAATAAATGCACCCGTGGGAACATCCGCGGTAAATGTTCATCCCATATCGGCCCTTCCCACCGGTCAGAATCCCCTTTGCATCAACAAAATGCACTTTTCCGTCCTCTCAGGCTAAGCATAATCGAATAAAGCTCACCAATTAGGATAACAATCAGTACCGCCAGGCGGAAGCAAGATGTTGTTTCTATTCCGTCGCACCTGGCTCATCAGACTGTAAAACGTCAGCCAACAGCCAGGCCCGTACGTTCTCCGCCCTGTGGTAAAGCGGATAAATCATGTACCTGTTCACCTTTGGATCCCCGCACCAGCGGAAGGCCATCTCCGCATCATCCGGTATCAGCGGACGAATCACCAGTCTTTCCGTTTCGAAATTGATTTTCATGGTTTAACTGTTCCTCCCAGCGCGCTTGTATGCCTGTACCGAATCCATATGGGAAAGCGTTATTTTGATTATACCATGCCTCACGGGAGCGGGGCAACTCGATCCGTTGCAAAAAGGCATGTGCTTCAATCATTCAACATACACCGGAAGGCTGTATGAATCAGCCTTCCTTCGTCTTCGGTGACGCCCCGCTGGGGTGACTGTCAGCTCGCTCGCACGCATCCTTTGGATTCGAAATAAATGCTCTACAATTCTGCTTTCAGTTCCCGGATTTTTCGGGCCAGCTCAAGATACTCCTGTTGGAGCTGCTCCGGACGATCTCCTTTTGCCGGATGCGCCATTCTGGCGGAAAGCACGGCCATGCGCATCTCCAGACGGGAAGTTTCCAGGCCTCTGTCTGCGGCAGTTCCTTCCGTTCGTACAGGTTTTTTCATTTCGTCCCAGCCGCCCTCTGTTGTTACCAGCTTTCTATGATCAAAGCGAATAATCCGTGTGGCGGTTTTCCGGATAAACTCCTCATCATGGCTCACAAAAAGAATCGTCCCGCCATAGGATGCCAGAAGCTTCTCCAATTCCTCCATGGTAAAGAGGTCTAGATGGTTGGTCGGCTCATCCAGCACCAGCGTATTACAGTCCATCAGCAGGAGCCTGCCCAGCGCTGTTTTTGCTTTTTCTCCGCCAGAAAGCAGATTCAGCGGCTTGAATACCGCTTCTCCACGCAGCCCCAGGCACGCCATGACTGTTCTCGCAAAATGCTCCGGATAAACAGAGGACTCCATTATATTTTCCAGGACAGACTTCCTCCGGTCCATCGTCTGCTCGTGGTGCTGATCAAACCAGCCGATCCGTACCGCCGGATTCCATCTTGTCTTTCCCTGAAAAGTCATTTCAGAACAGTTCTGCCCCAGGAGCTCACGCAGCAGCGTTGTTTTCCCGCAGCCATTCGGCCCAATCAGCGCAGTTCTACTGCCTGTTGGCAAAACGAAACCCGTATCGCGAAGCAGTTCGGACGCCCCGGCCTGCATCCGGCCGCATGAGCATTCCAGCACTATCTTCGCTTCCACCGGATGCGCAACCCCCAGCTTCATCCGGATCTCTGGCAATGCCTTCGGTTTTTCTTTCACCTCCAAATGTTCCATTCGATTCTGGATTGTCCGTTTTGCATGGCTCAGCTGCAGGACGGAATCTGTCCATTCCCGCTTATGAAGACGGGCTTCGCTGTTGCCCATTCTGCCCGGTGCCTTTTTTACCTGAGAAGCTCTTTCCGACATCCGCTGGGCAGATTCTTTCAGCCGCTTCCGCTCTGCTCTGTATTGCTCATATTCAAATGTTTCCCGCTCCATCCTGCGGTCACGTTCAACAATAAAATCATCGTAACCGCCCGGAAAATCAAGAATCGTTCCATCCCGCAGATACCAGATCCGATTGCACAGCTTTCTCAAAAGCGCGCGGTCATGGGAAATCAGCAGGATCGCTCCCTGAAAGCCCAGCAGTGCTTTTCGAAGTATTCCGAGCCCTTCCTGATCCAGATCCGTTGTCGGCTCGTCCGCCATCAGCAGCTCCGGATGGCTGGAAAGCGCATCTGCAATACGGTTCCGGGTCATCTCTCCACCGGAAAGGTTCGCCCTGCTTTCCTGCGCACGAAATCTTGCACGCAGTTCCTGATCTTCGCCCGGGTTTCCCGCTCCCTCCTGATGAATCACAGCCACCGGCACAAACCGTCTGACTGTTCCTTCCTCCGGCTTTCTCTCACCCGCCAGAATCTGCAGCAGGGTTGTTTTACCCGCTCCGTTTTCACCGATCAGACCGATCCGGTCCGTATCGTAAATCTTCAGCTGATCTATTTTCAGCAGGCAGCGCTCCCCGTAGGATATCTGAATATTTGCAGCATTCAACATGATTTTCGCCATAAAAAAACTCCTTTCACGCCGCGGAGGCGCAAAAGGAGCACAGCAAAAACGTTTGGCCAGTGCACTCGCAACCTCCAAACGGCATCACAAATTTCCCTCTCCGATCACATCGGGGAGGCTCTGCGGCCGAATGTCAGTTGCGAATTCTCATCAGTCTGTAAAAACCATCCTTTCCTGAATTGTTTTTATTATACAGATAGTCAGTCCATGATGTCAATCTTCTCCCGGACTCCCTTCGAACGGCCCGGACATTTACCCTGGTTCATCTGCCTCTCTCGAACTCGTCAGCGTGTTTTTTGAAGAAGTCATAATATACCCTGGCGTTTTTCAGTTCCGTCCAGTTGTCCGCGATCCGGGATCGTTCATCCAGGTTGATGATCTTCGCTCCGGGCAGCGCCAGCAGGAAGGGTGAATGGGTGCTGATCACCAGCTGATTTCCGCAATACCGAACAGATTCTGCAAGGAAATCTGCGAGAATCACCTGGTTTTCAGGACTCAGGCTGTTCTCCGGTTCATCCAGCAGGCACAGTGTGTCC
>CADBTC010000377.1 GCA_902797445.1 uncultured Eubacteriales bacterium
GAACAGCAATACGGAAAACGGAAATAAACCAGGCCTGCAATCCGGCTCGCAAGAACCAGACTGCGGGCCTGCTGCGTTATTCCTGCGTTATTCCGATGGAATCCCGCTGATTTTCTGCTTGCAAAGAAGGAAGGACTGTGATAGAATATAAAAGTCAAAGAAAGTCAAAGGACTGACTTGACGAAAGGGGAGAGAATGGATGCGAATCAGCGATTCGATTGAGCAATTCATAAAGGAAATGCTGGGGGATGATTCCCAGGAGGTGGAGCTGCGGCGCAACGAGCTGGCGGAATACTTCGGATGCGCGCCCAGCCAGATCAATTACGTCCTGGCCACCCGCTTTTCTCCCTCCCAGGGCTATATGACGGAGAGCCACCGGGGAGGCGGCGGATACATCCGCATCGTGCGGGTGATGGAGACGGGCCGTCAGAAAATGGCCTACCTGGTACGGGACCGGATCGGCGAGAGTATCAGCGAGGAGGAGGCCCTGCGGATTATCGGGCACCTGCGGGAGAGCGGGAACGCCGCAGACGGGGAAGCGGCCATGATGACGGCCGCGGTCAGCGGGAAGGCACTGGCGGTGCCGCTGGTGCCGGAGGTCAAGAATGTGCTGCGGGCGAGAATTCTGAAATCCATGATCCTGGCCCTGGCCAATCAGCACGCCATGGCCGCCCAGAATCAGCCGAAGAAGTGACGGAGGAGAAAGATGCTCTGCGAACAGTGCCAGAAGAATGAAGCGAATTTTACCGTATCCGTCCTGACGGATGGGGAGAACAAGGTTCGGCATTTCTGCGCGGACTGCTTCAGCCGGATGAACGCGGACCTGATGAAGGGAAATCTGCGGAGTTTCCTGACCACGATGCTGGGCGCCATCCAGGCCGGCCAGCGGAAAAACAGCGAAGAGAGAAAGGAATTTTCCATGCCCATTTTCGGACGCTTCACCCAGAAAGCGCAGCAGACCCTGCAGACGGCGCAGCGCATCGCCGCGGATCTGTCGATGCCCTATGTGGGCACGGAGCATATCCTGTTGGCCCTGCTGAAGGCGGGCAGCGGCGTGCCCAAAGCCGTGGCGGACAAGATCAGCTTCGACAGCGTCATCGGAGAAATCCGGGAGCGGCTGAAGGAAGCGGGGAGCAGCGGGACCGGGGGCGCCGGCCGGATCGAGATGAGCCCTCGGGGCAAGAAGATGCTGGAGACCAGCGTGATGGAAAGCCGGAAGTTGGGACAGACATTCGTGACGGTGGAGCATTTCTGGCTGGCCCTGCTGGGCAGCGACGACGGGGTGGCGGGCGCCATCCTCCGCAAGGCGGGAGTGGACTGCTCCGCAGCCCGGGAGGAGATTCTTTCGCGCATGCGGGATCAGGCGTCCTCCGGTGAAAACCAGCGGGGAAACGCCGGATTCTTCCCCTTCATGGCCCAGGTTCAGGCCGAGAAAGGGCGGCAGGAGGGAGGCGGCTCGTCCCTGGAGCAGTTCTGCCGTGATCTGACGGGCGCGGCGGAGAAAAACGAGCTGGATCCGGTCATCGGGCGGGACGCGGAAATCCAGCGGATCATTCAGATCCTGATCCGGCGGACGAAAAACAACCCGGTGCTCATCGGGGAACCCGGCGTAGGCAAGAGCGCGGTGGTCGAAGGACTGGCCCAGCGGATCGTGCAGGGAAATGTGCCGGAAATGCTGCTGGGGAAGCGGGTGCTGAGCCTGGATATGGGCAGCCTGGTCGCGGGCACAAAATACCGGGGCGAATTCGAGGAACGGCTGAAAAATATGATGGACGAGCTGCGCAAGGCCGGAAATACGCTGCTGTTCATGGATGAAATGCATACCATCATCGGCGCCGGCAACAGCGAAGGCGGGCTGGACGCGGCGAATATCCTCAAGCCGGCCCTGAGCAGGGGCGAGATTCAGTGCATCGGCGCCACGACCCTGGAGGAGTACCGGAAGCATATCGAGAAGGACTCCGCGCTGGAGCGGCGGTTTCAGCCGGTGACGGTGGAGGAGCCCTCCCAGGAGGAGACGCTGAGCATCCTGTGCGGCCTGCGGGATAAATATGAAGCGCACCACAAGGTCAGGATCACGGACGAAGCGCTGGCCGCGGCGGTGAAGCTGTCCGACCGGTATATTCCGGACCGGTTTCTGCCGGACAAGGCGGTGGACCTGATGGACGAGGCGGCCAGCCGGGTCCGGATTCAGGCCTGCACCACGCCCCTGGATGTGCGGGAGCAGGAAAAGCGGCTGGAGGAGGTCCGGATCGAGAAGAACGAGGCAATCGCCCACCAGGACTTTGAAAAAGCCGCGGCGCTGCGGGATCAGGAGCAGCAGCTGACCAGGGAGATGGAAAAGAAGCGGGCGGCCTGGAACCGGTCCCAGAGCACGGCGAAGGACGTGGTGACGGAGGACGACATCGCCCAGGTGGTGTCCCTGTGGACGGGGATTCCCGTCAGCCGCATGACGGAAAAGGAAGCGAAACGGCTGATGCGGCTGGAGAAGACGCTGCATGAGCGGCTCGTCGGGCAGGAGGAGGCCATCTCCGCCGTTTCCCGGGCGATCCGCCGGGCCCGGGCGGGGCTGAAGGATCCCCGGCGGCCCATCGGAAGCTTCATCTTCCTGGGCCCCACCGGCGTGGGCAAAACCGAGCTTTGCAAGGCGCTGGGCGAAGCGATGTTCGGGGATGAGGACGCGGTGATCCGCCTGGACATGAGCGAATATATGGAGAAGCACACGGTGTCCCGGCTGGTCGGTTCCCCTCCCGGATACGTGGGATACGAGGAAGGCGGACAGCTGACGGAGGCGGTGCGCCGCAAGCCCTACAGCGTGGTGCTGCTGGAAAAAGTAGAAAAAGCGCATCCGGATGTGTTCAACATCCTGCTGCAGATCCTGGAGGACGGCCGGCTGACGGACAACACCGGGCGCGTGGTCTCCTTCCAGAACACCATCGTCGTCATGACCTCCAACGCCGGCGCCCATACCATCGCCACCAGCCGGACCATGGGATTCGGGGCGGAGGGACCCCGGAGCCTGGGAAACTATGAAGCCATGAAGGACGCGGTCATGAAGGAGGTCAAGGACCTGTTCCGGCCGGAATTCGTGAACCGGGTGGACGAGCTGATCGTCTTCCATGCCCTGACGGAGGAGGACATCCTGCAGATTACCGAGATGATGCTCAGGCAGGTGGCCGGGCGGCTGAAGGAACGGGATATCGCCCTGACGTGGGACAAACCCGTAAGGGAGAAGCTGGCGAAGGAGGGGTACGATCCGAAATTCGGCGCCAGGCCCCTGCGGCGGCTGATTCAGCGGACGGTGGAGGATACCCTGTCCGAGGCGCTGCTGGAGGGCCGGGTGGCCCTGGGACAGCCGGTGCGGCTGGGCGTCAGGGGCGGAGAAATCGTGATCCGGGAACGGAAGGCGCCGGTGAAAAAACCGGCGGCGCC
>CADBTC010000378.1 GCA_902797445.1 uncultured Eubacteriales bacterium
CACCCCCATTCCGCACAATGGCTGCCGTCCGCCCAAGCGCCGTCGCGTGTAAAGTGTAAGGAGGACAAGCAAGAATGGCTGTCATGAGAGAACCGATTGCCAAGAAGTGCCGGAGTTATGACATTTCCCCGGCCGTCATGGGCTACAGCAATAAAAAATCCACTCGCAATCCCGGCGGCACCCGGCGGAAGAAGGTTTCCGAATACGGCGCCCAGCTGAAGGAAAAGCAGAAGGTTAAGTTTGTATACGGCGTTCAGGAAAAGCAGTTCCACAAGTACTACCTGAAGGCCGCCCACATGAAGGGCATCACCGGCGACAACATGCTGCAGCTGCTGGAGCTGCGGCTGGACAACGTGGTGTTCCGTCTGGGCCTGGCCAAGACCCGCCGCATGGCCCGTCAGATCGTATGCCACGGACACATCCGGGTGAACGGACAGAAGGTTGACATCCCCTCCTATCAGGTGAAGGTGGGCGACGTGATCACCCTGCGTCCCCGTTCCGCCGAGAGCGAAATGTTCAAGAGCCTGCGGGAAGGCACCACTGTGCTGACCCCCAAGTGGCTGAGTTTTGATGCCCCGAATCTGACCGGCAATGTTGCCGCTCTGCCGACCCGGGAGGATATTGACCTGGAAGTGGCCGAGAACATGATCGTCGAGTACTACAGCCGTTAATGGTGTCGGAGCGGTATGCTCCGCTGCCATGTATCGAAAGAGGAGGGTACCAATGATCGTAGAAATCGAAAAAGCACGGATCGAGTGCGTCGAAGTGGGCCAGAACGGTACCTATGGCAAGTTTGTCATCGAGCCGCTGGAACGCGGATTCGGCCACACGCTGGGCAATTCCATGCGCCGCGTGCTCCTTTCCTCCCTTCCCGGCGTTGCTGTTTCCTCCGTCCATATCGAAGGAGTGCAGCATGAGTTTTCCACGATCCCGGGCGTCAAGGAGGATGTCACAGAAATCATTCTGAACCTGAAGAGCATGGCCTGCCGGATGTTCGCGGACGGACCCAAGCAGCTGACCATCGACTTTGTGGGTCCCATGGAGCTGACGGCGGGGGATATCCGGACGGACGACGAGGTGGAGATCGTTAACAAGGATCTGCACATCGCCACCCTGAACGAGGACGCGCACCTGCAGATGCAGCTGACCCTGGAGCGGGGCCGCGGATATGTGAGCGCTGAGAAGAACAAGAATCCCAGCATGCCCATCGGCGTCATCCCCATCGATTCCATCTTCACGCCCGTCAAAAAGGTCAACTACACCGTGGAAGACACCCGTGTAGGCCAGATTACGGACTATGATAAGCTGACCCTGGAGATCTGGACCAACGGGACGCTGAAGCCCGAAGAAGCCATCAGCGGCGCCGCAAAGATCCTCATGGAGCATCTGGAGCTGTTCGTGGAGCTGACGGATCAGGTGATTCCCGTGAGCATGAACATTCCCGAAGAGGATAAGAAGGACAAGGTTCTGGAGATGACCATCGAGGAGCTGGATCTTTCCGTCCGGGCGTATAACTGCCTGAAGCGGGCCGGGATCAACAGCGTGGCCGAGCTGGTTCAAAGGAACGAAGACGATATGATGAAGGTCCGGAATCTGGGCCGCAAGAGCCTGGAGGAAGTCCAGCAGAAGCTGGAAGGGCTGGGCCTGGGCCTGCGCCCCAACGAAGAATAAGTTTTCAGCGGGGGAGAGCTTTCCCCGCATGACCTGAAGGAGGAACAATCCCATGGCTAACCAACGCAAGCTGGGTCGCACGGCCGATCAGCGCAAGGCGCTGCTCCGGAATCAGGTGACCAATCTGATCTGGTATGGCCGGATTCAGACGACGGAGAGCAAGGCGAAGGAAGTTCGCCGGATCGCCGATAAGATGATCACCCTGGCCATCCGCGAATGTGAAAACACGGTGACGGCCACCAAGGAAACCCACAATGATAAGGGTCAGCTGATTACGCTGGAAGTTACCAATGACGCTCCCAGCAAGCTGCATGCCCGCCGCATTATGATGTCCTACCTGTACGACCTGAAGGAGCCCAAAAAGGACGACGAAAACAAGGCCGAATACAAGGAACGGACCAAGGACAACAAGCATCCCGTGGTGGAGAAGCTGTTCCGCGAAATCGGGCCCAAGTACAAGGCCCGCAACGCCGAGAAGAACTGCGCCGGCGGCTATACCCGGATTTACAAGCTGGGTCCGCGCCGGGGCGACGCCGCCGAGATGGTGGTGCTGGAGCTGGTCTGACCGGGAACGGGAAAACCCGGAAACCAATACTAAATAAATACGGAAACACACATCAAGCAAGCATAAACCGCCTTCCATCCGCACAATGGCAGGCGGTTTTTTCGTGCCTTTCTTCCATTTCCAGGGGGGATATGCTATAATTTCTCCTGGAGAGAAGAACAGACGGATGGAAAACGGAAAGGGTTGATCCGATGAACTTACCGGAGAATGTAAAGCGGCTGATGCGGCAGCTGCGGGAGTCGGGATACACTGCCTACGCGGTTGGCGGCTGCGTGCGGGATACGCTGCTTGGCAGAGCGCCAAAGGACTGGGATCTTTGCACATCGGCCCAGCCGGAGGAGATGAAGCGCGTATTCGCCGGGGAAAGGGTGCTGGAAACGGGGCTGAAGCATGGAACCCTGACGGTGCTGGTGGATCATGAGCCATACGAAATTACCACCTATCGGGTGGACGGACCCTATACCGATCACCGGCATCCGGATTCGGTCTCCTTTGTGGACCGGATCGACGGGGACCTGGCCCGCCGGGATTTTACGATCAACGCCATGGCCTGCGGGGAGGACGGGGAAGTGCTGGATCTCTTCGACGGGCAGCGGGATCTGGCGGCCGGGACGATCCGATGTGTCGGGAATCCGGAAAAGCGCTTTGAGGAGGATGCCCTGCGGATGATGCGGGCGCTGCGCTTTGCTTCCCGGTATGATTTTGCCATTGAAGCGGAAACGGACAGGGCCATCCGGAAAATGTTTCCCACGCTGGAAAAGGTCGCGGGGGAACGCCTGCGGGTGGAGCTGCTGGGGATGCTGCAGGGAGTGGGGGCCGGCCGGATGCTGCGGGCCTATCCGGAGGTCATTACCTTCCTGATCCCCTGCCTGAAGGAGGAAATCGGATACGATCAGGCCAATCCGCATCACCTGTATACCCTGTGGGAGCACACCGTCCGCGCGGTGGAGGAGGCCCCGGCGGATCCCGTGCTGCGGATGACCATGCTGATGCACGATTGCGGAAAACCGGCCTCCCGGGTGACGGACGAAAAGGGAATCGGCCATTACCCCGGGCATCAGACGGTGTCCGCCCGGCTGACGGAGCCGATTCTGGAGAAGCTCCATTTCGATCGGGGCTCGGCGGACCGGATTCTCAAGCTGATCGAGGGGCACGACATTCCCCTGAGCCCGGAGCGGAAGATCATGCTGCGGCGGCTGAACCAGTTCGGAGAAGAAGACCTGCGCGCCCTGTTCCTTGTGCACCGGGCGGACCGGATCGCCACCGGTACCCGGAGCCCGGAGCATGCCCGGGAGCGGGCGCGGGAGCTGACGGAAGCGCTGGACGCGCTGCTGGCGGAGAAGCCCTGCTTTACGGTGAAGGACCTGGCGGTGAACGGGCATGATCTGATGGAGCAGGGATACCGGGGGCCGAACATCGGCCGGGCGCTGACCGGGCTGCTGGACGCGGTGATGGACGGACAGACGGAGAATACCCGGGAAGCGCTGCTGGCCAGGCTGGATGGGAAAAAGTGAAGAAAGGAAGATACGGATGGAGGAAGAAGATCTGATCCGGATCCGGTGGCATGTGGATCGGGAAAAGGATCCCTGTGATTATGTGCTGATATGCCAGCATCCGGACTACCAGGATCTGACGGTCCGGCTGAGCTCCGCGGACGTCACGGAGCGGGTGGCCCGGGCCCGGCTGATGGAAATGATGTATCAACTGGGAGCGGAGCGGGGGATCCCCGCGCGCAGACTGCGGTTTAAGATTAACGGCATCGAGGAATAAAGCCGCTGTCCGGATCACCGCGGCGACAGGGAAAACGTTCCCGGAAAAACGGGGCTGACGGAAATAGATAAATAGGAAAAAAAGAAACCGCCTGAGAAATCAGGCGGTTTTTGGATGCATGCAAAGAAAACAGCGGCCGGTAAAAATCGATTTCATCGGATGGTAGAAATCGATTTTGCCGCTTGACAAAATTGTATATTTGATGTAGATTGTATCCAATGCGCGGGAAAAATACCGTGTTTTTGATCCTGCGGAAGGAGGGACTCATATGCCGTTGACTTTTCAGCCAATGATGGAGAGCAGGCCGATTCGGGAGATCGCCTACGAAGTGCTGAAAAAGGCGATTATTACCGGGGAAATCCCTGCCGGGGAGCGGATCGTGGAAACGGATTACGCGGATCGGCTCCATATTTCCAGAACCCCGCTGCGCGAAGCGCTGCGCAAACTGGAAAGAGACGGGCTGGTGGAATACGTCATGCGCCGCGGCGTGGTGGTCCGGGCGTTTACCATCGATGATGTGCAGGAGATTTATACCATCCGGAACGCGCTGGAGATGCTGACCCTGCCGGCCATCATCGAAAATGCCGGGCCGGAGGAGATCGCGTCCCTGCGGGAAAAGCTGGCGGAAATGGACCGGCTGCAGGAAAAGGACGATGTGGAGGCGCTGAGCCCGCTGGCCCGGAGCTTCCACTGGGAGCTGACCTGCATCAGCGGACAGAAGCGGATTCTGCGGGTGATCGAGGGCCAGGACGAATACATCCGGCGCTTTTCCGCCATGGCGATTCGTCAGGAGGATCGCCGGGTCGCCGCCCATCAGGAGCACCACAAACTGGTGGACTATGTGGAGGCGAAGGACCTGGAGCGGTTTACCGAGCTGATGAAGAAGCATATCGAGCGCAGCATGGAAAACTGCCTGGCGGCCCTGAAAGCGCAGAAGCAGAACAGGGATCTGTAAGGATTATGCTGCGGAGAGGGCGGGAGACTGTGCGCCGGCCAGACCGCCTGAGGCCGCAAAGACCGCCGCGGGCGGTCCGCGGACTCCGCAGGCGGGAACTTTCCGCGCTTTTTGGGTGTAAAAAGGGAATGTTTGTCTTGCTTTTTCCGAGCGGTTATGATAAACTGTCTCCGCTGACTTACGAGGAGGTTTGATTCTGATGTCTATTGTTCTTTCCATCCTGCTGATCATTGTGGCGCTGTTCATGATTGTGACGGTGCTGATGCAGAGTTCCGATGACGACGGCATGGGCGCGCTGAGCGGCCGTTCCAATGACAGCTATTTCAGCCGCAGCAAGGCCAAGACCATGGAAGCCCGCCTGGCGCTGGGGACGAAGATTGGCGCGGGTGCTTTCGTGGTGCTGAGCATCCTGATGCTGTTCATCCGCTGAGGAAACAGGATACAGAAACGCTCCGTTTTTCGGGGCGTTTTTTTTGCGTTCACGCGCTTTTGCTTTTTCCCGGCGAGTGCTTGTTTGCGGCAGGGGATTTATTGTATAATGAAACAGACCTCAAAGGGGATCGGAGGGTCCTCAACCCCGGGGAGGGGTCCGTCCGAATCATAGCAGAGAAAGCGGGGGATGCCCCTTGTTTACAGGACATCAGGTGCTCAGGGACGCGCCGATGCGGGATTATACAACGCTGAAGCTGGGAGGGCCGGCGGATTATATGGCGCTGCCCGCCTCCGGTGAGGAGGTGGCGGAACTGCTGAAGGAAGCGGGAGACCGGGGAATGCCTGTCACCGTGCTCGGACACGGCAGCAACGTGCTGGTGCTGGACGGCGGAATCCGCGGGCTGGTCATCCGCATGGGCCGGGGCATGAACCGCGCGGAAGCCGACGGAAGGCGGATCACCGCCCGGGCCGGGACCATGATGGGGTCGCTGGCGGCTCTGGCGGCCGACAGCGGCCTCACGGGGCTGGAGTTTGCCTCGGGCATTCCGGGCACGGTGGGCGGCGGGGTGCTGATGAACGCCGGGGCGTACGGCGGGGAAATGAGCCAGGTGGTCCGGGAAGTGACCGGGGTCATGCCGGACGGCAGTATACGCACCCTTGCCGGGGAGGAGCTTGGCTTCGGATACCGGCGCAGCGCGATGCAGGAAAACGGGATGATCGTGACCTCCGTTGTCTTTGAGCTGACGGAGGGCGACCCGGAAAGCATTCGGGCGCGGATGACGGAGCTGAACCGCCGGCGGGCGGAAAGCCAGCCCCTGGATGTGCCGAGTGCCGGAAGCACCTTCAAGCGCCCGGAGGGGGCCTACGCGGCGGCGCTGATCGATCAGTGCGGGCTGAAGGGATACGCCGTGGGCGGGGCCCGGGTGAGCCCCAAGCACGTGGGATTCCTGGTCAATACCGGGGAAAGCGCGAAGGACTTTCTGGATCTGATGCTCGCGGTACAGCGCATCGTGGAGGAGCGGACCGGCATCCGTCTGGAGCCGGAAGTCCGGATAATAGGGGAGACGGAAGCATGAGATATCTGATTGTTACAGGGCAGAGCGGCGCCGGAAAGACGGCCTGCGTGCACTTCCTGGAGGACCGGGGCAGCTTCTGTATGGATAACATGCCCCCCATGCTGCTGCCCAAGCTGATGGAGGCCTTCAATACCACCCCCATCCGCCAGAGCACGGTCACCATCGCCATGGATGTGCGCAGCGGAGAGTTTTTCGATGCCCGCGCGGTGGCGGATATGATCAATGAGCTTCGGAAGCTGGGAAACCGGATTGATATCATCTTTATGGAAGCCAGCGATGAA
>CADBTC010000379.1 GCA_902797445.1 uncultured Eubacteriales bacterium
GTTCAGGAAGGTGGGATCAAAGGTGGACAGGGCCTGGGCCGTTCCGGAGGGCTGGGATTCGATATACAGGCAGTGGGCGCCGTAGGCGATCAGCTGGGTGCCCAGGGTCACGATGAAGGCGTGCAGGTGCAGCTTGGCGACGCCGAAGCCGTTGATCATGCAGAAGGTGACGGCCACGGCGATGGACGCGAACAGCGGAATCAGCAGCCCCCAGCTGCCCAGGCTGTTTACCATGGTGGGGAACATCCGGCTGGCATAGGTGGTGCTCTGGACCAGGGAGGCGGTCACCGCGGCGGAGATGCCCAGCACGCGGCCGATGCTCAGGTCCGTGCCGGCCAGAACGATCAGGCCGGCGCAGCCCAGGGCCAGGATACCCTTCGTGGAGGCGTTCTGCAGGATATTCAGGATGTTCGTCATGCTCAGAAAGTCGATCCGGATGATGGAAACCGCCACCAGGATCAGGCCCAGGATGATGAACAGGGCATAGTTCAGAAGAAAGCCCGTTACTTTCGCGGCTTTAGGATTAGCTGCGCGGGTCCGCTGCCTGGGCTTGATATCCATGGCCTGGATCAGGAAGTAGGCCAGGGCGGCCACGATCAGTACGATGCCGATAAACTGAACCTGTACGGCGTTGGTCATATGGCTGTCGTTCAGCAGCTTCGGGATTCCCTCCCGATAAAGGCCGATCAGGGTTTCGTTGGCGGCGAGCTTTTCGTAGGCTGCCTCGTCCGTGATCCCGAGTTCCTTCTTGATCATCTCGACCTTCATGGGATCGCTTCTTTCACGGTCCTTGATCAGGTCGTTCAGGTTTTCTGCCGTAACGGTCTCGTCTACGCTCTGGGCATAGGCCAGGAATTTGTCCCGGTCCTTGGAATTGGCCAGGGCGGTTTCATAAGCTGCCCGCTCGTCCACAGCGCTGTCCACGGCGGACGCATCCAGCCCGAGGCCTTTCAGGAAGAGCTTCATATTGTCCGATCCGATTTTGGCCACTGAACCCAGCTCCGTCAGTTTGGACGGATCCTGAAGGTAGGTCATGGCGGCCTTTTTGTCGGCGCCCATCATAGCGGCGGCGTTGTCATAGATACCGGTTCCCGTGACGCCGTAAACAGCCAGGGCAATTCCCGCGGCCAGCACAACGAGCATCACGATGCTGACGATTCTTTTCTTGCTCATCTTATTTCACCTCATTATACATACTTGGCCGCGAGTTCCATAATCTTTTCCTGCTCCCCGGGGATATCGCCGAAATCCTTACCGCGCTCAACGATGCCGGCCAGGCGGCCGTTGCTCATAACCAGGATGCGGTCGCAAATTCCCAGAAGCTCAGGCATTTCGCTGGAAACCATCATGACGCCCTTTCCCTGCTCTGCCAGCTTCAGAATCAGCTCATAGATTTCATACTTGGCGCCTACGTCAATGCCGCGGGTGGGCTCGTCCATGAGCAGAACATCCGGATTGGTCAGCAGCCACCGGCCGATGATTACCTTTTGCTGGTTACCGCCGGAGAGGCTCTTGATCAGGGTCTTCTTGGACGGGGTTTTTACATGCATGGAATCGATGACGTAATCCGTATCGGTGTTCATCTTCCGGTTGTTCAGCAGCGGCTTTCCGTAGCTGTCCACGTTGGCGATGACGGAATTGAACAGAATTGTATTCTCCCCGAAAATACCGGTGGCCCGACGCTCTTCCGTGATCAGAGCAAAGCCGTTCTTCCGGGCTTCGTCAGTAGTCACGTTGCTGATGGGTTTCCCGTTCATGGTCACCTGACCGCTGCCCTTGGTAAAGTATCCGAACAGGCTGTTGAGCAATTCGGTCCGCCGGGAGCCGACCAGACCGGCTACGCCCAGCACTTCACCCCGGTGCAGCTGGAAGTTCACATCATGGCAGGTGGGCTCATACATGCCGCTGAAATTCTTGACATCAAGCAGCACGTCCCCGATTTGATTGTGCTTGGGCGGAAACTGGTTCGTCATTTCCCGGCCAACCATCAGACGGATGATTTCCTCCTTCGTCAGCCCATCCGCAGGCCGCGTGGCGATCCACTGCCCGTCCCGCATGATTGTCACATCGTCGGAGATCCGAAGAATCTCGTCCATCTTGTGACTGATATAGATGATGCCGACGCCGGAGGCCGTCAGCCGGTTCATGATTCGGAACAGATGCTCCACCTCGTCCTCGGTCAGGGAGCTGGTGGGCTCATCCAGCACGAGGATTTTCGCGTTATAGGAAACCGCCTTGCCGATTTCGACCATCTGGCGCTTGGATACGGAGAGTTCCCCGATAATCTGCCTCGGATCCACGTCGATCTCCAGCTGTTCGAAAACGGCCTTCGTCTCCGCGTACATCTTCTTTGTATCCACGGTTCCCAGCTTTGTGGTGGGGAAGCGGCCCAGCCAGACATTTTCCATCACGTTGCGGCGAAGTACCTGGTTCAGCTCCTGATGCACCATGGCCACCCCGTTGTCCAGCGCGTCCCGGGGACTGGTGAAGGCGACGGGCACGCCGTTCATCTTCACGGTGCCCCCGTCCCGGGTGTAAATCCCGAAAAGGCATTTCATCAGGGTTGATTTGCCGGCGCCGTTTTCCCCCATCAGGGCATGCACCGTGCCTGCCCGCAGCTTCAGCTGCGCATGGTCCAGCGCCTTGACGCCCGGGAACTGCTTTTCAATATCCAGCATTTCCAGCAAATAAGGCGCGCCCAGGTTTTCCTTTTGTTCGGACATCTGCTGTATCACCACTTTTCGTTTTTCTTTCCGCGCGGAATTTCCGCAAACAGGGATTCCCGAAGCCGGAGTGGGAATCGCCGTTTCCGGAAACTCAGGCAATCTTCCCGTTTATCCAAAGCGGTTCCGGCGGCCAAGACCGCCGGAACCGCCCTGGTTCAAGCTTTCTGCTCCTTCCTTAAAGGGGTGGAGCGAATGACATTACTGCACGCTGTCCGCGGTGACCTTCGCGTAGGGGATGTAAACGGACACGCCGTCGTCATTGAGCTTATACTTGTCTTCCAGACCTTCGATCCACTTGCCGTTGAGCAGCTTGTTCATCATGAAGCGGATGTTGGCTTCGCCCATGGCGTCGCCGTCCTGCTTGACGGTCGCGGTCATCTTGCCGGCCTTGATGGCTTCGATGGCGGCGTCGGTGGCGTCCACACCGATGACGGCGATGGACTTGTCGCCTTCGTTGCCGGTGTTGTAGCCGCTCTGGTTCAGGGCCGCGATGACGCCGATGGCCATGTCATCGTTGTTGGCAAAGACCAGCTCGATTTCCGGATGAGACTGCCAGGTGGAGAGCATCGCGTCGTTGGCCTTGGTGGTATCCCAGTCGGCGACGATCACATCGGTGACCATTTCCATGGGAACGCCCAGTTCCTTGGCGGTCTCTTCGGAGTACTGGGTCCGGGCAATGGCTTCGGGGTTGTTGGCAACGCCCTTGAACTCCACGAACTGCACGGTTCCGTCGCCGTTCTTGTCGATAGCGGCGGGATCAGCAGCCCACAGATCCGCCAGGATTTCGCCCTGCATGTCGCCGGCTTCCCGCGGGAGGGTTCCCACGAAGAACGCGCCGGATTCCTTCACGACGGAATCATAGGTCTCTTCAGACGGCGGAATGTTGTAGAACAGGAAGGGGATGTTGGCTGCGGTCAGCTTGTCCACCAGGGTCTGTCCACCAGCGGGCTCTGCCAGGTTGACGATGACGAAATCGGGCTGCTGGCCGATGACCTGGTCGCACTGCTCGACCTGCTTGGCCATGTCGTCGCCGGCATCCTGCATGTTCAGGTTGATCTTCACGCCCAGCTCTTCACCGACGAGCTCAGCCCACTTGATCATGCCCTGACGGACGGTGGAGCCGTAGGTATCGTCAAACTTCCAGACGAGCACGGCTACGTTGTACTCCGTTTTGGCTTCAGCCAGCGCGGAGGCGCAGGCAATCAGCATGCACAGCGCGAGCAACAGGGAAACGAGTTTCTTCATAGGGTTTTCCTCCTTCTTTTTTTTCCCGGCGAGCCGGAATTCTTTAATGGCGAGAGCCATAAAAGACAAAACCAATAAAAACCGGATGTTGAGCTGCGATTGCACTTATGCTATCACATCCGGCTGAAAAAGTCCATATTTTTTCCAACAATACGCTGTTCTTTTTTGCTTTTTCGATTCAGACTGCCTCCTTCTAGGTTTTCCAAAGGAGAAAAGAATCGTTATTTTCCGGAAAGCGTGATATACTGTCTGTACTTATCTGGGAGAGGAGGCGTAGGAAACCCATGCGAAAAGCGATCAAACAGATCGCGGTCTGTGCGGTGGCGCTGCTGGCTTTCTGCCTGATTTGCCGGTTCGCCTTTTCCGGCACCTATCGGGCATACATTCCCCTGGCCCCGGGGGAGACGGAGCGCTTCCGGCAGGAGGAGGCGCAGGCCGAGATGGACGCGCCGGGAATCGTGGAGATTCGGGACAGGCAGGTCCGGGACGGATATCTGCAGGTGGACCTGCGCCCCGGAAAGCGGGGGGAAACCGGCCTGACCTTTCGGACGGAAGCGGGGAATGAGACTCCGATGCGGGTGCTGCGGGTTGACCGCTTCGGTACGATATACGATATGAATACCGGCGATTTTAACGGCGCAAACGAGATGCTGATCGCGGTGACGGTCTTCTGGCTGCTGGTCAGCGCGATCATGCTCTGGCATTATACCCGGGCGAAAGGTCCGGCCTTTTATGCCTATGCCACCATCTATTACGTCGGATTTTTCCTGTTTGCCCTGCTGACGGGGCTGACCATGCTGCGGGTGACGGTTATGCATATTATCAATCCCCGGGGCTATGCCATGTTTTCGGCATATGAAACCATTGACAGCGCCAGCTCGGTTTTTATGCGCCTGACCGCCCCGGCCATGGTGGCCTTTGCGCTGGCCATGGGCATCAGCAACCTGGTGCTGCTCCGGCATGAACATCCAAGCCCCCGAAATCTGCTGGGAATCCTGGTCAGCCTGCTGCTTCTGAGCGGGGAAGCCCTGGGATGGTACCTGTTCACCCGGGATTTTGTCGGATCGGAAATGGAGCTGAGGCTTCGCAATACGGCGGAAAACACATATGCCACGGTATTTATTTATTTTGAATGCATGCTGATGGGAGCTGTTATCTGCGGACTGCAGGCCGCCAAATTAGAGCCGACGCGGGACCGGGACTTCATCCTGATTCTGGGCTGCTGGTTTCGGCCGGACGGATCTCTGCCGCCTCTTTTAAAAGGACGGGTAGACCGGGCCATCGCTTTCTGGCGGAAGCAGAAGGCGGAAACCGGGAAGGAGGCCTTTCTGATTCCAACGGGCGGACAGGGAAGGGATGAACCCATGCCGGAGGGAGAGGCCATGCGGCGCTACCTGCTCTCCCAGGGCATTCCCGACGGACAGATTCTGCCGGAGAAACGGGCGGCCAACACGCTCCAGAACATGGTTTATGCAAAGGAAATCATTCAATCCGTGGGGGCAGGGAAGAAGACGGTCTTCGCCACCACCAATTACCATCTGTTCCGCAGCGGGGTCTGGGCCGGGCTGGCGGGTCTGCCCGCGGAGGGCATCGGCAGCCGGACCAGATGGTGGTACTGGCCCAATGCCTTTATGGCGGAAACCCTTGGCCTGCTTCGGAAAAGATGGTGGCAGGAGCTGCTGTTCCTGCTGATCCTGATCGGCTTTTTCGGGCTGCTGTCCATGGTGGTCGGGTAAGGAAAAAGCGCCGAAAGGCGCTTTTTTCCGCTCAGCTCTGCCAGGGCCGGGCGATGCCGTCCTCTCCCACGAGGAAGGGGGCTTTGTTCCCCTCGATAAACATCGCGTCCCCGAAGGAGAAGAAACGGTACTTTTCCGCCACGGCGGTCCGGTAGATTTCCAGGGCCCACTCTCTGCCCAGGAAGGCGCTGACCAGCATGAGCAAGGTGCTCTGGGGCAGGTGAAAATTGGTGATCAGGGCGTCCACCGCACGGATGGGAACCCCGGGATAAATAAAGATCCGGGTTTCGCCGGCGCCGGGGCGGATGGTGCCGTCCTCATTGGCCA
>CADBTC010000380.1 GCA_902797445.1 uncultured Eubacteriales bacterium
ATCGCCCTGTATAATTACCTGAGCCAGATCCTGGTGGAGCTGGTCAAGCTGGCGAACCTGATCGTGACGCTGACCAAATCCGGCGCGTGCGCCGGGCGGGTTTCCGCCGTGCTGGCCATGACCCCCGCCCAGCAGGACGGGACGAAGGAGCTGAAGCCCGGGGACCTGAAGGAAATCACCTTCCGGAACGCGGGCATCCGCTACCACGCCGGCAGCGACCCAGCCCTGGAGGGCATCAGCTTTACGGCGAAGGCCGGCGAGACCGTCGGCATCATCGGGGGCACCGGGTCCGGCAAGTCCACCCTGGTGCAGCTGATTCCCCGCTTCTATGACCATACCGAGGGCGAGATCCTGATCGGGGATACGCCGATTCAGGAGCTGACGCTTTCCTCCCTGCGGAGCGCCGTGGGGTACGTGCCCCAGCGGGCGACCCTGTTCCAGGGGACCGTAAGGAGCAACCTGCTGTGGGGCAATCCCGGAGCCGGGGACGCGGAGCTGTGGGACGCCCTCCGGACGGCGCAGGCCGCGGAAATCGTCCAGAACCTGCCCCAGGGACTGGACGCCCCCGTGCAGCAGAGCGGGAAGAACTTTTCCGGCGGGCAGAAGCAGCGCCTGACCATCGCGCGGGCGCTGGTGCGGAAGCCCGTGGTCCTGATTCTGGACGACAGCGCCTCCGCCCTGGATTACGCCACCGACGCGGCCCTGAGACGGGCGCTGCGGGAGATGCCGGATCCGCCGATGACCTTCATCGTATCGCAGCGGACGTCCTCCGTCCGGTTCGCGGACCGGATCCTGGTGCTGGAGGACGGGGAATGCGTCGGCCAGGGAACCCATGAGGAGCTGCTGGAAAGCTGCCCCGTATACCGGGAGATCCATACGGCCTCGGCGGGAAAGGAGGCGGAGCAGAATGGCTGAGCGGAAGACAGGCGGTGTTTCCGGCGCGCAGAAAGGCGCGGCCGGGCAGCCGGCGAAAAACCAGGCCCCCG
This sequence comes from uncultured Eubacteriales bacterium, assembly GCA_902797445.1. Lineage (GTDB taxonomy): Bacteria > Bacillota > Clostridia > Christensenellales > Aristaeellaceae > Aristaeella. Next base: position 987 of record CADBTC010000380.1, read on the forward strand.
CTTCGAAGGGCACGGCCGGCGCTGACGAGAAGAACAGTGGCGCAAAAAAGCGATCCTATCAGTCGGCCACCCTTCGGCGGGTGCTGGCCTATCTGCGCCCCCAGGGGGGCTGGATCGGGCTGAGCCTGATCCTGAGCCTGGGCTTCGTGGCCCTGAGCCTTTTCCTGCCGATCCTCGTCGGCCGGGCCGTGGACTGCATTGCCAGGCCCGGGCGGGTGGATTTCAGCCAGCTGGGAAGCATTCTCGTCACCATCGCGGTCTGCATCGGCGTGAGCGCCGCGTGCCAGTGGGTGACGGGGATGCTGAATAACCGGATCGCCACCCAGACCGTGCGGGACATGCGGCACGACGCCTTCCGGCACCTGCACGCGCTGCCCCTGAAGTATCTGGACGCCCACGCCGCCGGGGATATCCTCTCCCGGATGATTACCGATGTGGACACCTTCTCCGACGGGCTGCTGATGGGTTTTACCCAGCTGTTTACCGGGGTCATGACCATCCTGGGGACGCTGATCTTCATGCTGAGGCTGTCGCCGGTGATCACGCTGGTGGTCGTGGTGCTGACGCCCCTGAGCCTGTTCGCGGCGCGGTTCATCTCCCGGCGGACATACGATATGTTCACCCTGCAGAGCAAAACCCGGGGCGAGCAGACCGCGGTCATCAACGAGGCGGCCGGCGACCTGAAGCTGATTCAGGCCTTCAACCACGAGGCGGCCAGCATCGGCCAGTTTGACGAAATCAACGGGCGGCTGCAGGACTGCTCCCTGCAGGCCACCTTTTACTCCTCGCTGGTGAACCCGGTGACCCGGTTCGTCAACGCCATGGTATACGCCGCGGTCGCCCTGACCGGCGCCATGGCCGTCATCTCCGGCGGGCTGACCGTCGGGACGCTGACCAGCTTCCTCAGCTACGCCAATCAGTACACCAAGCCCTTCAATGAAATCTCCAGCGTGCTGACGGAGCTCGAAAACGCCCTAGCCTGCGCCGGACGGATCTTCGAGATGATGGATGAGCCGCCCATGTCCCCGGATCCGGAGCAGCCGGTGCGGCTGAGCGGGGTGAAGGGCGCCTTCGGGCTGAAGGACGTCTTCTTCTCCTATGACCCCGCCCGGCCCCTGATCGAGCATCTGTCCCTGACGGCCGCGCCGGGGCAGCGGATCGCCATCGTCGGGCCCACGGGCTGCGGGAAAACGACGCTGATCAACCTGCTGATGCGCTTTTACGATGTGGACCGGGGCGAGATCACCCTGGACGGGACGGAGACCCGGCGCATGACGCGCGGGGATCTGCGGGCCCAGATCGGCATGGTGCTGCAGGATACGTGGCTGCCCGCGGGGACGATCCGGGAGATCATCTCCTTCTCCCGCCCGGAGGCCACGGACGAGGAGATCATCGCCGCGGCGAAAGCCGCCCACGCTCATTCCTTCATCCGGCGCCTGCCGGAGGGATACGATACGAAGGTAGGCGAAGCGGGGGGCAGCCTGAGCCAGGGGCAGCAGCAGCTGCTGTGCATCGCGAGGGTGATGCTGGCCCTGCCCCCGGTGCTGATTCTCGACGAGGCCACCTCCTCCATCGATATCATGACTGAACAGCGGATCCAGAAAGCCTTCGATACGATGATGAAGGGGCGGACCTGCTTCGTGGTGGCCCACCGGCTGAGCACCATTCAGGGCTCCGACCTGATCCTGGTCATGACCGCGGGCAAGGTCGTCGAGCAGGGCACCCACGAAAGCCTGCTCGCGAAGGGCGGCGCGTATGCAAGGCTATATCGGGCCCAGTTTGAAACATAAACCGCGAAGCCCAGCAATGTTTCCTCTCAGCCTCGCAGCCTTCTGAGGTATTCCCCTCCGGGGGACGGCTCTC
>CADBTC010000381.1 GCA_902797445.1 uncultured Eubacteriales bacterium
GGGCGGATTTTCCCCACGATGCTTACTGGGTATCCGGCCACGCGGTGGATTCCAACGGCGATGAACTTTCCTTCGAACTGGAAAAGACCGGGGAGCGCCAATGGATCGATCTGGGCGGCCGGCGTATAAGCTGGCTCCGGCTGGAAAGAATGGAAAAAAGCGATGATCCGTCCGCATTCCCGTCCCTGCGGGCGTGGGAGGTATACGGTACGGACTAAAAGGAGCGTCTCCTGTCCTCGGCTGAAATGTGTCACAGGTATCTGGATGATTGTCGGGCATGTCACTTTGGAGACGGAGAATCGTCTCGCTGCTCCCCCGGAGGATGAAGGCGGAATTCCACTGGGGAAGAATGATAATAGGCATGGAAAACATGCGTAAAATGCTTGGCGGAGAAAAAACCAACATTCTGCGCGATTTTCTGTACCTTCTGGCTGGTCTGGATTAACTGCCGGGCCGCCTCTTCCATTCGGATCTTCAGCAGCGTGCGGGAATAACTGGTACCGATCTCCCGATGAAAAACGGTACTTAAATAAGCGGGCGATACGCCCATTTCTTCTGCTACAGACGTTAAACTGATCGGATCTGAAAAGTGCTTCTGAATATAGGCAAGCGCGCGCTGCGCCAACCCTTCCGTATTTTCGGAGACATTTTCAATGCTGTCCGCTGTCTGCACAGGCTTCCGTTTCTGTCCGGCCTGAATCGACATGGCTGATAAAGCGGCGGCCAGTTCCTGCTCGTCGATCGGTTTGAGCAGATAATCAAAGATATTCAGACGGACCGCTTTCCGGGCATAATCGAACTCGTTATAGCCTGAAATAATCAGAATCGGGATTTGCGGATCCTTTTCCCGGATCGCTTTTGACAGGGCCAACCCATCCATAACAGGCATCCGGATATCCGTAATAATCCCGTCAAAATGGGCTTTCTCCATTTTCTCGATGGCTTCCTGTCCATCCACTGCCGTATCTGCCGCATACCATTCCGCACAGATTGCCGACAGATTTTTTTCCAGATACTCCCGCATCAGATCCTCATCTTCAACAATCAATGCCCGATACATGCTGTTCTCCTCCCTGCAATGGCAGATGCAGCGTGACGCTCGTTCCTTCTCCTTGCTTCGACTCGAATGACAAACCGTATTCCAGCCCGAATTTCAACTTAATGCGTCTGGCGATATTGACCAGTCCCACTCCGCCTTCGGTCTGCTCCGGGCTGGTGGAAGGCTGGTGTAAAGCTTCCTGCAGTTTTTGCTCCTGCTCCGTTTCCATACCGATCCCGTTATCCTGCACGGTAATGAACAACCCCTTTTCATTTTCCGCCAGAGAAATGATGATACGCGCTTTTCCGCGCTTGAGCTCGCAGCCGTGGACCAGCGCGTTTTCAACGATAGGCTGAATGGTGAGCGCCGGGAGCAAATACGTTTCCAGATGGGATACGTCGGGAAGGGAATAGCTTAATCCTCTGAACCGCTTCTGCTGCAATGACAGATAGCATTCCACAATTTTCATTTCCGCCTGGATGCTGATGTCCCGATCCGCGTTCACCATCCCCCGCAACAGCGAGGCCAGCATGGAAACGCTCTGAATGGCTTCTTCATCGTGGCCGGTTTTGATCAGCAGCTGGATGGTGTTTAAAGCGTTGAATAAGAAATGCGGCTGGATCTGGTTGCACAACGCGGTATATTGGGCTTCCTTTTCCAGATAACGGGCTTCATAAATCTGGCGGGTCAGATAATCATTCTTCTCATGCTGGGCCTGAATTTGGGCCAGCATGTTGTTAAAAGAAGCCGCCAGATAAGCGAATTCGTCATGTCCGCCTGCATCAGCCCGTACCGAGAGATCGCCGGACTGCGCCGTTTCCATTTTGGCAGTCATCTGAAAGATGGGCCGCAGGAACAGACGAACCAGCCCGACGGAAATCAGCACCCCGAACAGCGCGCAGATGAAGGCGAACAGGAAGGCTCTGTTGCGCGCCTCGGCTGCAGGGGCAGTCAGCAGCTTCATGGAATGCACATCGATAATTTTCCAGCTGGCGGCGGAAAGGTTTTTGACATTGATCAGATACTGCTGGTTTTCAACATTTATATAGAAGCTGGTCTGATCTTTCTGATATTCCGGGGAGGCCATAATGATCTCCGAAAGGTTGTCTATATCCGTTGCATTATTCCGATAGATATAGTTTCCTGCTTCATCAAAGATTA
>CADBTC010000382.1 GCA_902797445.1 uncultured Eubacteriales bacterium
CGCATATTGCGGACGGGATGCGCATGATCGGGGACCGGGAAGCCCTGCGGAGGCTGGTAAGCCAGCTGTGCGACAATGCCCTGAAGTATTCTCCGGAGGGAGATCTGATCCGCCTGCATGCCCGCCTGGCAGGAAAGAGCATCTGCCTGACTGCGGAAAACAGCCTGTCAGAGCCCATGAGCGAGGAAACTCTCTCCCGTCTCTTCGACCGCTTCTACCGTCCGGACGCCAGCCGGAGCCGGGAAAGCGGAGGCACCGGCATCGGCCTGAGCATGATCCGGGCGGTGGCAGAGAAACACGGCGGTCAGGCCGGAGCCGAGCTCACGAAGGAAGGCCGCATCCGTTTTACCTGCACCTTCCCGGCCAGATAAACCGGTCCCGTCCTTCTTTCTGCCAGGCCCATGCCCCGGCGCTTCATCCATTCAGCTTTATTGTAACCGATTTAATTAAATTGATTCAGGTAAAAAAGGTCTGCCCCGTGCTCATCGGATTACAATCTGTTTCAGAAGAGATCAGGATCCTTTTTTGAACAGATCCGGCAGGTTTTTTACCCCATCCAGACCGAACGTAAGCAGATTGTTGATCAGGTATTGAATCCGATACCACTGGTCATCTTTTTCCCATTTCATAGCCCGGTTCACAAAATACAGACCGTAAACGGTAAACATAAACAGTTTGTCCGCGTCCTCACGGGAAACGCCGCACTGCATCTGAATGAAGGGAACGGATATATCCCGCTCCGCCAGATACATCTTATTAATAATATAATAGGCCAGGGAATCGTCGCTGAACAGATTCCGGTACTTGGGATGATCAGCGATGCGCTGGCAGGGAGCCAGAAACTGCTCATTGCCTTTCAATGCCTGGGGACCGTTTTTTAATATATCCATCAGTTTCCGCTGCCGCGTCCCGAAGTCATCCGGGACGCCGCCGTGTTCCGCAATGTCCAGGGCTTCACCGATCACCTCGTCCAGCACCGCGTTCAGATCCGTATAGTGCAGGTAGAAGGTGGCCCGGGTGATTTCCGCCTGCCTGCACAGTGTGGTCACATTGATTTTATCGTATGGGTTTTCTTCCAGTAATTCCAGCAGCGCATCCTTCACCACCTGACGGGTATACAGGGTGCGGCGGTCCGTTTTCCGTTCTTTGACGGGCATCGATCTCACGCTCCGTTCATCGTTGACTTCTTCTTTACAATATGTCAAAAACCATTCAAAGTCTATGACACTTTTCCGAATGTGTCAAGAATCATACCGAATCCGGAAAACTGGCATTGTTTTTCTGGTCGCAATTTGGCATATTGATTCCAGACACGGCGTCAAGAACTTTTCCGCCGTGCATGTTAACACAGAAACTGTCCGAAAGAAGAAGGAGGAACCCCCATGCTGAAAGTCGACTGGTCAGACATTTTAGGCGTCCTGCAAACCTGCAAGCCCTACCTGATCGGCATTGCCGCCGTCATCATCCTGGCGGTTGCCGTCATCATTGCCGTGCACAAGGTGAAAAAGCCCCTGCGCGGCCTGATTCGCGGTGAAGCGGTCATGGCCATGCTGCTGGCCATCTGCATCCTGGCGAACGCCATTATCTGGAATCCCATGTACGCCATCATCAGCATGGCCATGGGCAAGGGGTCTGTCACCGACGCCACCACCGCCCGCGCGGAGGAAGTGGCCGAGGATGTGGCCGCCCAGGGCTTCGTGCTGCTGCAGAACCGGGACGGCTTTCTCCCCATGAGCGGAACCAGCAAGCTGAACCTGTTCGGCTGGGCCTCGTCCAATCCCGCTTACGGTGGCACCGGCTCCGGCGGCATTAATGACCTGTTTCCCGTGGTAAGCCTGCGCCAGGGCCTGGAAAACGCGGGCTACCAGGTAAACGGCGAGCTGCTGGACTTTTACACCGCTTACTGCGCCAGCCGCGGGGCCATGAACATCGAGGCCGCCCAGAAATGGGACCTGCCGGAACCGCCGGCTGCGACCTATCCCGACAGCCTGATGGCCAACGCCAAAGCCTTCTCCGACGTGGCGGTCATCGTGATTTCCCGGTACGCGGGCGAAGGCCACAACGATATTCCCCAGGATATGACCAAGGCCACCTATACCAACAACTCCAAGGACTACGATGACTTCCAGCCCGGCGAGCATTATCTGCAGCTCTCCAGAACCGAGCGGGACATGGTGAAGCTGACCTGTGACAACTTTGACAAGGTCATCGTGGTGCTGAATTCCGCCTATGCCATGGAAATGGGCTGGGTGGAGCAGTACAGCCAGATTCAGTCCGTCATCTGGGCCCCCGGCCCCGGCAAC
>CADBTC010000383.1 GCA_902797445.1 uncultured Eubacteriales bacterium
GCCGAGGGGGTGGATGTCATGTTCGACATCTACAACGAATGCCTTGGCGTGTCCGTGATCACGGTGATTCTGCCGGCGTGGTATCAGGGGATGTCCCCGGCGGAGCGGAAAAAGCCCCTGAACAGGCTGAAGCTGGCGGTGCTGGTCCGGGCCAGCGCTGTGCTCCTGGGCTTTGACTTCCCGGATATTCAGGTCGCCTACATTGGCGCCGGATACGAAAAATACGAAGGCAAGAGCGTTCACGACATCGCGAAGGAAGAGAGAACCAGCGACCTGAAGGCCTATCTGAAGCTGTGCGAGATCAGCGACTTCAAGGGCCGGGTGAACATGGGACCCTATTCGACGCCGGAGGTTATTTCCGAATTCGAGCACAATCCGTACTGCCTGTATATGACGGACGCCTGGGTGGAGGACCACGGCGTGCAGAACCCCGCCATCTATGACTGCTATCCGAAGTTTCTGCGGGATTCCCTGCGGGGAACCGGAGATACGATGCCCAATACGATCCGCCGCATGACCGGCGCCATCGCGGACCGGTTCATGCTTTCGGACAGAGGGTACCTGAAGGAAGGCTATTTCGCGGATCTGACGGTTTTCGACGAGGACGCGCTGAAGAATGGGACGCCTGACCAGGAAAAGTCCTTTGGGATTGAAAAGGTATTCATCAACGGCGAAATGGTCTGCAGCGACGGAAAGCTGAATGAAGAGGCGCTGAAAACAACCGGCCGGGCGCTGCCGGTGTGACGGGATGACCCGCGGGGAGGAAAATGTACATGAGTGAACAGAATGTGCAGACTTCCAGGCTGGCGGTGGCGGCCATCGTGGTGGAGAACCCGGACAGCGTTACGGCGCTGAATGAGGTGCTGCATCAGCACAGCGCCCACATTATCGGACGAATGGGCATTCCCTGCCCGGGGCGGGGCGTCAGCCTGATCAGCGTCGCGATCGACGCTCCCTCGGACGAGATTTCCGCCCTGACCGGGCAGCTGGGGCGGATCCGCGGCGTGTCCGTCAAGACCGCCTATTCCAAAGCCTGACGGAATACGGCTTTCGGTCTCCAGACAGGGCCGGGAGCCGGTTTCGAAATAAATATTCAAAGGGGAAAGGATGATTTAACCATGAAAAAGTTCGTCTGTCTGTTCCTGTCTCTGACCCTGATGATGGCCCTGGTTTCCTTTGCTTCCGCGGAGGGATACACCATGAAGGTGACCGCTCCTTCCGGCGCGCCGGCCCTGGCCCTGGCCGCGCTGGCAGTGGAAGCGCCGGAGAACTACTCCTTTGTGGCCGCGGACACGATCGCCGCTGCTTTCGCGGCGAACGAGGCGGATTTCGTGATCGCGCCGCTGAACGCCGGCGCCCGGCTGTACAAGGGCGGCAAATCCACCTATAAGATGGCGGCGGTCGTCAGCTGGGGCAACCTGTATTTCGCCTCCCAGAAGGCGGATTTCCAGCTGTCCGACATTGCGGCGTCCGGCGTAACGCTCTTTGGCGAAAACACCATCAACGCCTCCATCGCCCTGTACGTACTGGAGCAAAACGGCATTACCCCCGCGAGCGTAGCCTATCTGGCCGGCGCCGCGGATACCCAGAAGCTGCTGCTGAGCGACGCCGACGCCATCGTGCTGACGGCCGAGCCCGCTCTGACCGCGGCGAAGATGAACAACGAAGCGGTATCCGGCATTGCCGTGAACGAGCTGTATCAGAAAGCGACAGGGTACGAGGGCTTTGCCCAGGCCGCGCTTTTTGTCCGGGCGGAAACCGCCGCGGAGCAGCCGGAAGCCGTGAAGGACTTCCTGGCGAAGATCGCGGAGTCCTGCGCAAAGTGCGAAACCGATACCCAGGCGGTGGCCGAAGCGGCGGTGGCGCTGGAGATCCTGCCCAAGGTGCCGGTGGCCCTGAAGGCGATTCCGGGCTGCGCCATTCGCTATGTGGCCGCAGCGGACGCAAAGGAGCAGGTGGAGACGACCGCGAAGATCGACCTGAGCCAGTACGGCGGGGATGTGCCCGCGGATGATTTCTATTATGCGGCGGAATAAAAAAAGGAACCCTGATCAGTGCGGGGGCTCCCGGAAAAGCCGGGAGCCCTTCGCCTTCTGCCTGGGTATCGTGCTGACAGCGGCGCTGATTCAGCTGGCGGGGCGGGTGAAGGGGGATGCCCTGGTTTTCCCGGGCGTGGAGGTCATCGGCCGGGTATTCGTGCGGCTGCTGTTTTCAGGGCATACCTGGATGATCGCCGCGAACTCGCTGGGCCGACTGCTGGCGAGCATGGGCATTGCCACGGCCGTGGGCGTGACCCTTGGCCTGGCCGAGGGCATGAATGATTTTATCCGGGCGCTGCTGCGCCCCCTGATGCATCTGCTGCGATCCATTCCCATGATCGTGCTGGTGGTCATCCTCATGGTGCTGATGCCCTATCCGAGGGTGCCTGTAGCCGCCAGCTCGCTGATTCTGCTGCCCATGATCAGCGAAGCCGTCAGCGAGGGCTGCCGGCGGATCGAGCCGGAGCTGATCGATGTGTATCGGCTTAACAGCGGATTTGACCTGCGGATTGTGTTCCGCGTCTACCTGCCCCTGATGGGCGGGTACCTGCGGCAGGCCTGGGTCAATGCCGCGGGGATGGGCCTGAGGCTGATTATCTCGACGGAATATCTGGTTCAGACCCGGAACTCTCTGGGCAAGGCCATCTATTCCAGCAGCTATTTTAATGAATATCAGGATATCTATGCCTACGCGCTGATCATGATTCTGCTGGTTCTCCTGATCGGAGAACTGCCGGGTGCGGTTCTTCGGGTATATGAAAAGCGGAAGACTGGAAAAAAGGAACAATGGGAGCGGTCATGAAGAACTATCGGGCGGGTATCGATGTGGGAAGCACCACGGTGAAGGTGGTGATCCTGGACGAGGAGGGGAGTACCCTTTTCAGCCGGTATCGGCGGCACTTTGCGCATACCCAGCGGACCCTGGGGGAAATCCTGAAGGAAGCCCGGGAGGAGCTGGGAGGCTGCAGGCTTTCCTGCGCCATCACGGGCAGCGGCGGGATGGGGCTGGGCAAGGCGCTGGGGATTCCCTTTACCCAGGAGGTCGCGGCGGTGGCGCTGGCGCTGAAAAAGGAAGCGCCCCAGACCGATGTGGCCATCGAGCTGGGCGGGGAGGACGCCAAAATCATCTATTTCACCGGCGGGCTGGAGGAGCGGATGAACGGGGTCTGCGCCGGGGGAACGGGCAGCTTCATCGATCAGATGGCCTCCCTGATGCAGACGGACGCGCCCGGACTCAACGCGGAGGCGGGGAAATACAAGCAGATCTATCCCATCGCGGCCCGATGCGGGGTGTTTGCCAAATCGGATATTCAGCCCCTGATCAATGACGGGGCGCAGCTGCCGGACCTGGCGGCGTCGGTGTTTCAGGCGGTGGTCAACCAGACCATTTCCGGCCTGGCCTGCGGGAAGCCCATCCGGGGGCACGTGGCCTTTCTCGGGGGGCCGCTGCATTTCCTGCCGGAGCTGCGGGCCGCGTTTATCCGGACGCTGAAGCTGACGAAGGAGACCGCCATTCACCCGGAGAACAGCCACCTTTTCGCGGCCATGGGCGCGGCCCTGTCGGCGGAAGGGGAGGGACGGGAGCTGGATGCCCTGATCGACGCCATGTTCCGGGGCGTTATGGTGACGATGGATTTAAAGCGGATGCCCCCGCTGTTTGAAAATCACGGCGAATACGAGACATTCCGGAGACGGCACGCGAAGGCATCCGTGGCCCGGGGCAGTCTGGCGGAGACCAGGGGCCCCTGCTATCTGGGGATCGACGCGGGCAGCACCACGGCGAAGATCGCGCTGACCGACGGGGAAGGGCGGCTGCTGTGGACCTTTTACGGCAGCAACCGGGGAAATCCCCTGCGGACGGTGATTCAGGCGCTGATCGATCTGCGCAAAGCGATGCCGGAGGGAGCCTGGATCGCCCGGAGCTGCGCCACGGGATACGGGGAGGACTGGATGAAATCCGCTCTGCGCCTGGACGAGGGGGAAGTGGAAACCATCGCGCATGTGACCGCGGCCCGCTTCTTTGACCCGGCGGTCGACTGCGTGCTGGACATCGGCGGACAGGATATGAAATGCATCCGGCTGAAGAACGGGGCCGTGGATACGATCCTGCTCAATGAGGCCTGCTCCTCCGGGTGCGGCAGCTTTCTGGAAAACTTTGCCACCTCCATGGGGCAGACGGCTCAAAGCTTCGCGGCGGCCGCGCTTTTTGCCCCGCAGCCCGTTGATCTGGGAACCCGGTGCACCGTCTTTATGAACAGCAACGTGAAGCAGGCCCAGAAGGAAGGGGCCAGCCTGGAGGATATCTCCGCGGGGCTGGCCTATTCGGTGATCCGCAACGCGCTGTTCAAGGTCATCAAGCTGACGGACGCGGCGGGGCTGGGAGAGCGGGTCGTGGTGCAGGGCGGGACCTTTTATAATCAGGCCGTGCTGCGCGCCTTTGAGCGCATCACCGGACGGGAGGCGGTCTGCCCGGATATCGCGGGGATCATGGGGGCGTTCGGCGCCGCCCTGATCGCCCGGAACCATGACCGGGGAGCCGGCACGGAAATGATTCCGCTGACGGAGCTGGAAAGCCTGACCTGGAAAACGGCCACGACGCACTGCGGCGGGTGTGAAAACCGGTGCATGCTGACGATCAGCACCTTCCCGGACGGCCGGCGGTACATTACGGGGAACCGATGCGAACGGGGGCTGGGAAAGCAGATCTCCGGGGACAGGGGACCCAATGTATCGGCATACAAGCTCAGGCGGCTGTTTGATTACGCGCCGCTGCCGAAGAGCGAAGCGCCCAGGGGGGAGATCGGAATCCCGCGGGTGCTGAATATCTGGGAGAACTATCCTTTCTGGCATACGTTCTTTACAAAACTGGGATTTTCGGTCCGGATCAGCCCGGTCTCCAGCCGGAAGATCTATGCGCTGGGGATGGAGTCCATTCCCTCCGAGAGCGAATGCTATCCGGCGAAGCTGGCGCACGGGCATGTGGAATGGCTGATTCGGGAGGGAATCAGGACCATCTTCCACCCGTCGGTTTTCTACGAGCAGCAGGAGACACCGGAAGCCCAGAACCATTATAACTGTCCCATGGTCTGCGCCTACCCGGAAAACCTGAAAAACAACGTGGAAACGATCCAGGAGGAGCATGTCCGCTATCTGCGGCCTTTCCTGGCCTTTACGGATGAAAAGACGCTGGGGGACCGGCTGGTCCGGTTCTGCCGGGAGACCTGGGACATCCCCGCGGGGGAAACCCGCGCGGCCGTTCACGCTGCCTGGCTGGAGCGGGAGCGGGCCCGGCGGGATATCCGGGAGGAGGGCCGGAAGGCCCTGGAATGGATGGAACGCGAGGGCCGGAAGGGCATCATGCTGGTGGGCCGGCCGTATCATACGGATCCGGAGATCCATCACGGGATTCCTGAGATGATCGCGGGATACGGCATGGCGGTTCTGACGGAGGACTGCGTGCCGGCGGATTACCGGGGGACCCGGCCGCTGCGGGTCAACGACCAGTGGGTCTACCATTCCCGCATGTATACGGCGGCTCAGTTCGCCGCGGAGCGGGAGGACATGGAGGTCATCCAGCTGAACTCCTTCGGATGCGGGCTGGATGCCGTGACCACGGATCAGATCAGCGAGATCCTGGAGCAGTGCGGGAAGATGTATACCGTGCTGAAAATCGACGAGGTCAACAACCTGGGCGCGGCCCGGATAAGGGTCCGGAGCCTGCTGAGCGCCATGCGGACAAGGGAGGAGCAGGGGACGCGGGAGCCGGTCAAGCCGGCGCCCTACGTCCGGCGGACCTTTACGAAGGATATGCGGGGATACACCATCCTGGCGCCCAACATGAGCCCGATCCATTTTGAACTGCTGGAGCCGGTGTTCATTCGGCACGGATACAGGATAGAGATTCTCCGAAACGAGGGCCGCAGCGTCATCGACACGGGGCTGAGATACGTGAACAATGATGCCTGCTATCCATCTGTTTTGAGCATCGGCCAGATGATGGAAGCGGTGCTCAGCGGGAAATACGATGTCAACAGGCTGGCGCTGATCATGACCCAGACCGGGGGATGCTGCCGGGCCAGCAACTATGTGGGCTTCATCCGCCGCGCGCTGGAAAAGGCGGGACTGCCGCAGATACCGGTCATCAGCCTGAACTTTAACGGCATGGAAACCAACGAGGGCTTCCGGATTGCGCCGGGTATGCTGATGGACGCGGGAAAGAGCCTGGTGCTGGGCGACCTGATCATGAAATGCCTGTACCGTGTGCGGCCTTATGAGCTGGAACCCGGCTCCGCGGATGCGCTGCATCGGAAATGGGCGGAGCGGATCAAGCGGAACATGGCCGGGGAAACCCGGGAAAGCTATGCCCGGATGTGCCGGGAGCTGGTGGCGGACTTTGACGCGCTGCCGATCCGGGAGGAGGTTCGGAAGCCCCGGGTCGGCATCGTGGGGGAAATCCTCGTCAAATACATGCCCCTGGCCAACAATCATCTGGTGGAGGTGCTGGAGGCGGAAGGCGCCGAGGCCGTGGTGCCGGACCTGATGGACTTTGTATACTATACGATGTACAATCAGCTGTATAAGACCGAGTACCTGGGAACCCCCTGGACGGGGCGCATCACCAGCGGGCCTGCGGTGTCCCTTCTGCGGGCCTTCTGCCGGCCGGCCATCGAGGCCTTGAGGGCATCGAAGCGCTTTTCGCCGCCGGTGCCCATATCGGAGATCGCGGAGATGGCGAAGCCCTTCCTTTCCATCGGCAACCAGTACGGGGAAGGATGGTTTCTCTGCGGGGAGATGGCGGAGCTGCTGGAAAGCGGGGTCAGCAATATCGTATGCATCCAGCCATTCGGATGCCTGCCTAACCATGTGGTGGGCAAGGGGGTGATCAAGCCGCTGAAGAAAGCTTATCCCCAGGCCAATATCGCGGCGGTGGACTACGATCCCGGGGCCAGCGAGGTGAACCAGCTGAACCGGATCAAGCTGATGCTGACCCAGGCGCTGCAGAATATGAAGCGGACAGAACAGACAGGATAACAGGGAGACGGCAGTGGACGAGCGCAATCGAAACGGGGAGGCGGAAGCGGACATCCGGGAAAGCTATCGCCGGGAAGTGCTGAAGGGGATGGAAGAAGAGATCCTTCGGCGGACGGTGAAGAAGGCGGAGGTCATCACCCGGAGCATGCGGCCGGAGGAGAAAGAGGCGTATTTCGGGAGCCAGGCTTTTCAGAACGCCCTGAAGCAGACCCGAAAAAAGGACCGGACATACCAGTCGATTCTTCAGGACCCGATGCCGGAGGAATGGGAAGCGGATTTTCAGCGGCTGCGGCCCCTGATTGCCGAGGAAATCCGGCAGGGGCACCGGGTGGATCTGCCCTTTCTGCGCTCGGTGGTCCGGAGCCGCCGGCCCCTGAGGGAAGCCAGGCAGGCCCGGAAGCTGCTGACGGAAAAGGCGGTCGCCTCGTATCTGACGCAGGCCGCCGGAAAGATGGCCGGGGAGATGGACCGGGAGGTCACGCTCTGGCTGACAAAAGGAAACCTGAACGATCTGATCCGGCCGGAGGAGACCCACGGATCCGTGGCGGAGAGCCTGATGCGCTCCGTTTTCCGCGGGGGGATTCCGGAGGAGGGGATCGACGCGGCCGCGGGGGAAGGCGGCCTGGAGCGGGCGCTGGAACGGAGCGTATACGCGGAATTCCCGGTGCTGCGCCGGTGCGGAAGCCTGCGGATGACGGAGGAGCAGACCGGCGCGGAGATGGTGGGCAGCCAGATCCGGGAAGGAAAGCGGGAGGTGATCCGCCGGCTGCGGGCCCACTTTCCCCAGGGGCGGATCCGCAAGCATCTGAAGCAGAACCCGGGGCTGCAGGCCAGGCAGCGGGACCGGGACCGGAAGGGAAGCGACCGGAAAAAGCTGCGGGAGGCGCTGCTCAAAGCCATTCCCGCCGAAATGAAGGATCTGTATCCCCTCGCCCGGGGCATGCGGCGGCGCTTCATTCTGCACCTGGGTCCCACGAATTCCGGGAAGACCTGGGAGAGCATCCAGAGGCTGCAGACGGCGGACAACGGGATCTATCTGGGGCCCCTCCGCCTGCTGGCCTTTGAACAGTTCGAGGGCATGAATCTGGCGGATGTGCCCTGCAGCCTGGTGACGGGAGAGGAGCGCATTCTGATTCCGGGCAGCCGGGTCCAGAGCTCCACCATTGAAATGGCGGATCTGGAAAAGGAGTACGATATCGCCGTGGTGGACGAGTGCCAGATGATCGCCGACCGGGACCGGGGCGGCGCCTGGAGCGCGGCGGTGCTGGGGCTGTGCGCCCGGGAGATTCACCTGTGCGCCTCGCCGGACGCGGAAGGCCTCCTGACGGCCATGATCCGGGACTGCGGGGATGAGATGAGCATCGTCCGGCATGAGCGGATGGCGCCGCTGGAGGTGGAGGAAGGCGGATTCCATTTCCCGTCCGGCGTGCGGGCGGGCGACGCGCTGATCGTCTTTTCCAAGGCGAGGGTGCATGCCCTGGCCGCGGAGCTGAAGCAGAAGGGGTTTTCGGTTTCCCTGATATACGGGGCGCTGCCTCCGGACGTCCGGCGAAACCAGGCGGAGCGCTTTCGCCGGGGGGAGACGGAGGTGGTTGTCTCCACGGATGCCATCGCGATGGGGATGAATCTGCCCATCGCGCGGGTGGTTTTCATGGAGAGCGAAAAATTCGACGGGGACATCACCCGCCAGCTGACGGATTCCGAGATCCGGCAGATTGCGGGCCGGGCCGGCCGATACGGGCAGTATGAGATCGGATATGTAAACGCCTTTGGTTTCAAGCCCCTGGTGGCTTCCGCCCTGAGCCGGCCGGCGGCGCCGCTGACATACGCGGTGATCCGCTTTCCGGAATCCCTGCTGGGGCTGCCGCTGACGCTGACGGAAACGCTGAACCAGTGGATCAGCATGAAGGATGTTTCCTACTACACGAAGGCCTCCACCATGCGGATGATGAGCCTGGCGGCGCGGATGGAAAGCCGGAATACGGACAAGCGGCTGCTGTATGAATTTCTGTGCATTCCCTTCGACGAGGAGGAACCGGCGCTGCTGGAGACCTGGAAGAGCATGTATCAGGCGGAAAGCCAGGGACGGCACTACGAGGTGGAACGGATGCTGCCGCCCTATCGGGATCCGGAAAGCTGCACGGTGGCGATGCTGGACCGGCTGGAAGCGGATTACCGGATGTGCGATCTGTGCTATAATTATGCCAGGCGTTTTCTGGAGGAGGCCGAGGGGCTGCTGACGGAAATTCAGCAGAGAAAGGATCTGATTTCCTCCGGTATCATCCATGTGCTGTCCACCCAGAAGCTGCCCGGGCGGAAATGCAGAAACTGCGGGCATCCGCTTTCCTGGAACTGGCCCTACAGCCTGTGCGATCACTGCTATGGGCAAAGGCCGGCCGGACGGTATCCGCGCCGGCGGTAAAGGAGGACTGGAATAATACAGAGAAATCTGCTATAATCACAGGCGACTGGAAAACCAGGAAGCACCTTTCGGAATCGGAACAGATTATTCAGGAAATCGGGGAGGGCGTCAGCATGTATCAGCAGATCGAGGAAATTTTTCATCTGATGGTTCGCTATGCGATCCTGGTGCTGGAGGCGGTGGGCGTGGTGGTGATCCTGGTGAATACCATCCGTTCCATCGGACAGCGGCTGAAGCAGGATAAGGACAGCAGCCGGTGGACCCTGACGGAGGGCATTTCCTCAGGGCTGGGCTTTCTGCTCTCCAGCGAGGTGCTCAAGACGATCGTGGCGCCGGACTGGAAGGAGATCGGCATGACCTGCGCGATCCTGGCCATGCGGGCCGGGATGACCTTCCTCATTAAGTGGGAGGAAAAACAGAGCGAAAAAGAGGAAGAAAAGCGGCACTGAGGGGGCGCGGACGATGCGGATAACGGAACTGCTGCGGCAGGAGGCGCCTACCTTCTCCCTGGAGGTTTTTCCGCCGAAGACCTCCGAAAAATACACGGAAACGGCGGAAAACGCCCGCAAAATCGCGGCGCTGAAGCCGGATTTTATGAGCGTCACCTACGGGGCGGGGGGCGGTACGGGCGCCTATACCACCCAGATCGCCGCGGGCATCCAGCGGCAGTACGGCGTGCCGACCCTGGCGCATTTGACCTGCGTCAGCTCCACCCGGGAGCACGTGCGGGACATGGTGCGGATCTACCGGGAAAACGGGATTGAGAATATCCTGGCCCTGCGGGGGGATATTCCGGCGGACGGGAGCGTCAGCCGGGATTACCGCTACGCGTCGGAGCTGATCCGGGAGCTGAAGGCGGAAGGGGACTTCTGCCTGGGCGGCGCCTGCTATCCGGAGGGGCATATCGAGGCTCCGAACCGGAAGGAGGACCTGAAGCATCTGAAGGAAAAGGTGGACGCGGGGCTGGACTTTATTACGACGCAGATGTTTTTCAACAACGATGTTTTTTACAATTTCCTGTACCGGGCCCGGGAGGCGGGCATCACGGTGCCGGTGATCGCGGGCATCATGCCCATCACCAGTCCCCGCCAGCTGCAGCGCAGCGCGGCCCTGTCCGGTACGGATGTGCCCCGGCGCTTCCGGGCCATCGTGGATTATTTCGGGGATAATCCGGCGGCCATGAAGCAGGCGGGAATCGTATACGCGGCGGAGCAGATCATCGACCTGCTGGCCAACGGCATCCGGCACATTCATATTTATACGATGAACAAGCCCGACGTTGCGGAGGGTATCCTGCGGATCTGCCCGCGGGAAGCGCTGCGGAACGGTCAGACCTGAAAGGGAGGATGAAGCAATGGCTTTTGTGGTATTCGCGGACGGATCCGCCAATCTTCCGGGGAGCATGCTGGAGGGCATCCGGCTGCTGCCCTGCGAATATGTCCTGGACGGAAAACCCTGTACCTATGAAGGAGACCTGGACCGGTTCGACGGACATGCCTACTACGAGATGCTGCGGAAAGGGCATACGGTGATGACCAGCATGCTCAACACGGAGAAGTTCCTCAGCTCCTTCACGCCGATCCTGAAGGCGGGGAAGGATGTCATATACGTCTCCATGAGCTCCGGCATCAGCGGCACCTATAACGCGGCCGTATCGGCCGCGCGCAGCCTGATGGAGACCTTCTCGGACCGGTTTGTGCATATCGTGGACTCCATGGGATGCGGATTTGGCAGCGGGATGCTGGCCATGAAGGCCGCGGAGCTGGAACGGGAGGGGCTGGAAGCCCGGGAGGCGGCCCGAATCCTGGACGAGGAAGTGCCGCACACCTGTCAGTACTTTACGGTGGACGATCTGAACTATCTGAAGCGGACGGGCCGGGTGGGCGGTCTCACGGCGAAAATCGCCACGGTGCTGAACATCAAGCCCATTCTTTACGGGGACAGCACGGGACACATCGTATCCTGCGAGAAAATCCGGGGGCGGAAGAAGGCGATCGAGGCGCTGGTGTCCAAATACCGGGCGAAGAGGACGGGCGAGAAGAATCCGGACGTCTACATCAGCCATGGAGACTGCATCGGGGATGCGCGCCAGCTGGAGTCGCTGATCCTGGAGGAAACCCCCGACGCCAGGGTGAACATCTGCCAGCACGAACCTTTTTCCGGCGCCCATGTGGGGCCGGGAATGCTGGGACTCTTTTTCCGGGGGAAGGAAAGATAAGCCGGCGGGTATGACAGCTGGCGGGGTGGTAAGCGGCGCGGGCGGACAGCCGGGACGGCAGGGACGCAGGCGCACGCGCTTTGGGGGCCGGACGAAAGATGCCGGCCCTTCCTTTTTTCTCGGAATGCGCGTCTGCTTTTCCGCGTTCCGGGGCGGGAGAAAGCCGCCCCCGCTTTCCCCTTCGAATGAAAAAACAGTTTACAACCCTGCCAATCAATGATAAAATTATATATTGAGCTGTTGTGCTCATTTGCAATTGCGTTTCCGGACGGAAGGGTCCGCCTGCGGGCGGCGGAAAGGAATTGGCAGAATGATTTTTGGACGAACCGGCGCCAGGCAGGCGAACCAGACTCCCCAGGAAAACGCGGGGAGCGGCCAGGCGGCGCAGGGAGGATATACGCAGCAGCCGGGGGCAACTCCCTGGCAGACGGCAGGCGGGACTCCGCTGGCGGGTTCCTATCCCACGCAGCAGGCGGGGACGGCTTATGCCGGCTATACACCGGGCAGCGGACAGACCGGAGGATACCCGGGGGCCGGCGCCTATGCCCAGCAGGTGCAGAATGCCTACGCGCAGCAGGCGCAGAACGTTTATGCCCAGCAGGGACAGATTCCCTACGCGCAGCAGGGACAGAACGCCTATGCCC
>CADBTC010000384.1 GCA_902797445.1 uncultured Eubacteriales bacterium
TACTGCTTACGGTATGTAAAAAATTAGGGGGATGATCTCAATGGCTGAATTAGCGACAAAAGATATCCGGAACATTGCTTTGCTCGGGCATGGCAGCGAAGGCAAAACCACACTGACAGAGGCGATGCTTTTCGCTGCCGGACTGATTGACCGTCAGGGCAAAGTGGAAGACGGTTCCACGGTTTCCGACTATGACCCGGAAGAAGTGAAGCGCAGCATTTCCATCAGCGCTTCCGTTGCTCCGCTGACCTGGAAAAACAGCAAGATCAACGTGATCGACGTTCCCGGATATTTCGATTTTATCGGTGAAGCCATTGCTTCCCTGCGCGTTGTGGAAACCGCCGGCATCGTCGTCGGCGCTGTCAGCGGCGTGACCGTCGGCGCTGAAAAGGCGTGGGACAACGCCGGGAAACTCAGCAGCGTCTGCCGCATGTTCATCGTCAATCAGATGGACCGTGAAAACGCGGATTATCATAAGGTGCTGGAAGCGCTGCGCGACAAGTTCGGCTCCTCCGTCGTTCCGCTGGTGCTGCCCATCGGCAGCGGCGCTTCCTTCAAGGGCGTTGTCAATATCCTTGAAAACAAGGCTTACGAAGGCGCGGGTAAAAACTGGAAAGAAGCGGCCATCCCGGCCGATATGGCTTCCTCGATTGAAGAAGGCATGGCCGAACTGACTGAAGCCGCCGCCAGCGAAGACGATGAACTGATGATGAAATACCTGGAAGGCGAAGAGCTCACCCACGATGAGATCGTCTCCGGTTTCCAGGCCGGTATCAAGAGCGGCAACATCGTCCCGGTCGTCCCGGTTTCCGCGCTGACCGGCATCGGCATCCGCACCCTGCTCAACACGATTCTGACGATGCATTCTCCAGAACATACCGAAAACACCGGCGTCAATCCGAAGACCGGCGATGAGATCAAACGGGCCACTTCCGTCAGCGAGCCGTTCTCCGCTTTCGTATTCAAGACCATCGCCGACCCGTTTGTCGGCAAGCTGTCCCTGGTTCGCGTCTGCTCCGGTACGCTGACCTCTGCGACCGCGCTGTACAACAGCAACGCCGAAAAAGCCGAGAAGGCTGCCGGCATCTACTTCCTGCGCGGCAAAAAGCAGCAGGGAGCCGATAAAGTGATTGCCGGCGACATCGCCGCCCTCAGCAAGCTTTCCGTCACCGCTTCCGGCGATACCCTTTGCGATCAGGCAAATCCGATCCGGTACGCCGCGATCGATTATCCGGTTCCCTGCCTGTCCAAGGCCGTTTCCGCAGCCAAACAGGGCGAAGAAGACAAAGTGTTCTCCGGCCTTGCCCGCCTGATGGAAGAAGATCCTTCCATCAAGATCGAAAAGAACGCCGAAACCACGGAAACCGTTCTCTCCGGTCAGGGCGACCTGCATCTGGACGTCATCAAGAACAAGCTGGCCTCCAAGTTCGGCGCCAACGCCGTGCTGGCTGACCCGCGGATCCCGTACCGTGAAACCATCCGCAAGACAGTCTCCGTCCAGGGCCGCCACAAGAAGCAGACCGGCGGACACGGCCAGTTCGGCGATGTGTGGATCGAGTTCAGCCCCATTACCGACAGCGATACCGACTTTGAATTCGTGGATGCCGTCGTGGGCGGCGTGGTTCCGCGGAACTTTATCCCCAGCGTCGAAAAGGGCCTGCGGGAAAACCTGGTGAAGGGCGTTCTGGCCGGCTATCCCATGGTGCATATCCGGGCCAAGCTGTATGACGGATCCTATCACCCGGTGGACTCTTCCGAAATGGCCTTCAAGACCGCGGCCCGCATTGCGTATAAGAAGGGCTGTATGGAGGCCAACCCTGTGCTGCTTGAGCCCATCATGCACGTGGAAGTCAAGGTGCCCAACGAGTACATGGGCGACATCATGGGCGATATGAACAAGCGCCGCGGCCGCATCATGGGCATGAATCAGCAGGGCAATATGCAGCTGCTGGAAGCGGAAGCGCCTCAGGCTGAAATGTTCAAATACGCGACGGATCTGCGGAGCATGACCCAGGCGAGGGGCTCCTTCACCATGCGGTTTGAGCGGTACGAAGAGGTGCCTGCCAACGAAGCGCAGAAGATCATTGCCAACGCCAAGATCGAGGACGACGACGAGGAGTAATCCGGTCTCTTTCAGCCTCCCCCTTTCGGGGGAGGTTTTTTCCGTTTCATTTCGAGGACGACGGCGAGGAGCGGTTTCTTTCAGACTCCCCCTTTCGGGAGAGGTTTTTTCTGTTTCGTTTCGGGGGACGTCGATGAGAAGGCATCCGGTTTTTTTACTGTTTTCATTTGACAGAATGGGCGAAATGCGTGTAGAATACGACAATAGAAACACATTTTACGGGACGACGCCCGGCTGACAGGAATAAAAACGCTGAAAGGAGGGTGAGCATGTATCCGATGCTGATTCTGCGGGAAGAGCTGGTTTGCATGGTCCTGCTGCTCATCCTTTTGATTTCCTCCGAGGGATACCGGAAGGGGAAGGACGGAAAACGCTTTAACCGGATGCTGCTTGCGGCCATGGTGCACGTCGCTTTCGACGGGATCACCGTGTGGACCGTGAATCATCCGGACACGGTGCCGGGCCCGGTCAATGACCTGATGCATGCCCTGTTCTATCTGTCCGCGGTCTTTTTTACCCGGAAGATGCTGATCTATACTGTGGCACTGATGTATCCCGAAAAGGAAAAGACCTGTCGGATTGTCTCATGGGCTGTCATGGGCCTGCTGGCTGCGGCCATGGCCTTTATTCCGATGGAATACGGCGCCTTTGAGGGGACCCGGGCCGGGGCGGGGACGAATGCCATGCTGACCTTCGCGTCGGCAGGCGGATTCATTCTGCTGTCCCTGGGGATGATCCTGTTTAACCGCTACAAGCTGTCCGGGCGGGTTCGCCGGGTGCTGACGGCCATGCTGATGATCCTGCTGGCTGTCGCGGCGCTGCAGCTGTGGAACAGGGCCATTCTGCTGACGGGCGGTATGGTGACCGTGGTGACGGCGGGTTTCTTCTTTACGCTGGAGAATCCGGCCATCGCCATGGAGAGGGAAGCGCATACCGACGCCATGACCGGGGTGGAAAACCGCAACGCCTACGAGCGGGACATCCAGGAATACGACAGGATGTATCAGAAGGATCCGTCTCTGCGGTTTATTTTCCTGTTCACGGATCTGAACAATTTAAAGTCCGTCAACGGCATGTTCGGCCACCGGGCTGGGGATGAGTACATCACTTTTGTGGCGACCATCCTGCGGCAGCATCTCTCCGAGGCGGAGCATGTTTACCGCATGGGCGGGGACGAGTTCCTGGCGGTTTTCCTGAATGTGCCGGAGGAAACGGTGACCGCGGCTGTCGAGAAAATCCACAAGGCCTGCGTCGCGGAGGCGGGGAAACGGGATTATACCCCCATGCTGGCGACCGGATACGCGATCTCCGGGCCGCAGTATAAGAGCCTGCACGATGTGCTGCGGGTGGCGGACTATATGATGTATCAGAACAAGGCGGAGCTGAAGCGGGAAATATCTTCCTCCTCCATCGGGCGGCGGGGGACAACCCTGAATCTGACGGGGCTCATGGATCGGGTGTTCGACGCCATGTGCCTGGCGGACGACCATTTCTATCCGTATATGACGAATCTGGAAACCGGGGTGACCCGGATCGCGCCCGGCCTGGCGGAACGCTTCGGGCTGGAGAGCGAATTTTATGAAAACTTTCTGGAGACTATCTCGGCGTACGTGCATCCGGAGGATGTAGACCGCCTCCAGGAGGACGTGATGGGCGTGCTGAAGGAGCATGACCGGCATCACAACTGCGCCCTGCGGATCCGGGACCGGGCCGGGGTCTATGTCCATGTCATCAGCCGGGGCGGCGTCTATCATGGGAAGGACGGAGAGCCGGATCTCTTCTGCGGATACTTTATTCAGTATCCGGAAGAGTGAGAAACCGTCCGCCGCGCTTTTCCCTCCGCGGGCGCTCCCGCTTCCGGCAGCCTCAGTCGGCGCACAGCCGCGGGCCGCTGCCGGAACTCATCAGCCGTGCTTCGGCCTCCGCGGGGCGCGGCTGATTCCGATTTGCCTTTTGCGCGCTTCTCTGCTATAATATGAAGATGAATTTTCAGGAAAGGGTCGGTGACCTTTTGTGCGGAAATTTTTGATCTGGCTTCTGAGCCTGACGATGGCCCTGGGCATGGGAAGCGCCGCGGCGGCAACGGAGGAAAGCACGAGCGAGTATTCCCTGGGGCCTGTCTATGCGAAGCTGGCACTGCTGGACAGCTATATCGTGCTTCGGGAGGAGAATCTGGATGCCCATCCGGAGATTCTGAATACCCTGAACACGACGGCGGAGGCCATGAAACAGGACTGGAAGGACCGCGGGGTGATCCTGCAGGCCTGGGTATCGAAGCTGGATGCCTGCCTGGAGGTCCGGGCTGTCCAGGATGCGGACGCGGCCCAGTATTATAACATTGACGACCAGACCACCCAGACCCGGGCGGCCTACCGCTCCAGCCAGATGAAGTCCCAGACGCTGAAGGATCAGGGATACGATATCAAGAGCGCCGAATGGTTCCGGACGGCCAACGACATTCGCTTCCTGCAGATCAAATATAAGCGGAACGTCAGCGGGGTCATCACCTGGGGATACGCGGAAAAGACGGTCCGGAACGGATGGACCCTGGTGCTGGACTATCAGGTGTACGGCCGGGGGCTGAAGGAGCGGGACCTGAACAGCCTGCGGAAGGTGACCCGGACGGTCAGCTTCACCCAGACCATGGATACGCCGGCGGTGTCCACAGGGGTGCTTTCCTTCACGGAGACGCCGCCCATGGAAACCAATGCAGCCTCCTTTACCGTGGAGGGGACCACCAATCCGGGCGCGCATCTGATCGGCGTCATCATGAAGTACGCTAACCCCACGCCTACCCGCATCGAGGCGGAGGCCAGCAAGAAGTCGGGGAAATTCAAGCTGAATGTGAATCTGCCCGAGGAGGGCATCTGGCTCATGACCCTGACGGTGGAAATGGGCAGCGAGGTCATCGCGGAGCATGTGTTTGAGCCCACCACCTATCAGAAAACACTGCTGCCCATCACGCTGAACAACCCGGTGCCCGAACAGTTCACCGGCAACGAGTTCACGCTCGCGGGGAAGACCAGCAAGGGCGTGACGCTGCAGTGCATCGTGACCGGCGGGGCGAAGCCGTACGAGAAAACCGTGCGGACGAACAATAACGGGAAATTCAGCTTCAAGATTCCTACGGACACCCAGAGCGCGTACAGCATTACCCTGATCCTGCAGAAAAAGAATTTCGATACCCGACGCTTTACCTGGACGGCCAACCGGAGCCTGACGGAGGAGGACAACAAGGCGGCGATCCGGGCGGAAGCGGTGAAGCCGGCCTACTCCACGCTGAATCAGAAGCTGGAGGCCTATACCGGTCGGGTCATGGGATACACGGTCTATATCACCGATATCCAACGGGTGGAGAACGAATATGTGATCTTTGCGGCGATGACCAGAACCGAGAAAGGCAAGCTGAAGAACATCATCGTCATTACCGCGGATGAGGAGCCCGCTTTCACCGCCGGCAGCGAACAGAAGTTCTACGGCCGGCTGACCGGAACCTACGAGATTCAGAGCGAGGAAGGCAGCGAGCATCATCCGGCCTTCGAGCTGCTCTTCTGGGACTGATCCGGGTCCCGGAAGGATCCGCATTTCACATCGGACGGTTGTGAGAAAAAGGAGGAAAACGAATATGGAAAAACTTCGGGCCGGCATTATCGGCGCAACGGGCATGGTCGGACAGCGCTTTATTTCCCTGCTGAAGGATCATCCCTGGTTTCAGGTCACCTGCGTGGCGGCTTCCGCCCGCAGCGCCGGGAAAACCTACCGGGAAGCGGTGGGAGACCGGTGGGCCTTTGAATGGGACATCCCCGCAGATGCGGCCGGGATGACCGTGATGGACGCGGCGGATATCGACGCCATCTCCGAAAAGGTGGACTTTGTTTTCTGCGCCGTGGACATGAAGAAGGACGAAATCCGCGCCATGGAGGAGGCCTACGCGAAGCATGAGATCCCCGTGGTCAGCAACAACAGCGCCTGCCGGGGAATTGAGGACGTGCCCATGGTGGTGCCGGAAATCAACAGCGGGCATCTGGACGTGATTCCCACTCAGCGCAAGCGCCTTGGAACCAGCCATGGCTTCATCGCCGTCAAGCCGAACTGCTCCATCCAGAGCTACGTGCCGGCCCTGACGCCGCTGATGGACTTTGCGCCCACGGAGGTCATGGTGTGCACCTATCAGGCCATCAGCGGGGCGGGAAAAACATTCCGCACCTGGCCGGAGATGGTGGATAACGTGATTCCCTATATCGGCGGGGAGGACGAGAAGAGCGAGCAGGAACCCCTGAAGCTCTGGGGTCACCTGGAGGACCTGGGGCGGGGGCCGGTCATCGTGAACGCCAAGGCGCCCGTTATCAGCGCCCAGTGCCTGCGGGTCGCGGCCAGCGATGGCCATATGGCGGCGGTTTCCGTCCGGTTCGGCCAGAAAGTCACGAAGGAGCAGATCCTGGACCGCTGGGCCCATTATGAAACCGAGGCGCAGCGCCTGGAGCTCCCCAGCGCGCCGAAACCCTTCCTGCAGTATTTCGAGGATCCGAGCCGGCCCCAGACCCGGCTGGACCGGGATTTCCAGAACGGCTTCGGCGTCAGCATCGGCAGGCTGCGGGAGGACCGGATTTTCGACTGGCGTTTTGTCTGCCTGAGCCATAATACCATCCGCGGGGCGGCCGGGGGCGGCATTCTAACAGCGGAACTGCTGACTCGGAAGGGATACATTACCCCCAGAGGATAAATCGCCATCTTGCGCCTTCTCCGCGACCGCGGAGAAGGCTTTTTCCAGAAATGGAAGGGAAAAGAAATGACGGAAAAAGAACGGAAAGAAAAAATCCTGGCGGAGCTGGAGCGGACCTGGCCGGAGGCCAGGGCGGAGCTGCACTTTACCAACCCGTATGAAACCCTGGTGGCGACAATTCTCTCCGCCCAGTGCACGGATCGGCAGGTGAACCTGGTGACGCCGGCGGTTTTCGCCCGGTATCCGGATGCGCTGGCCATGGCGGAGGCCGAGGA
>CADBTC010000385.1 GCA_902797445.1 uncultured Eubacteriales bacterium
CAAGCCACTTTCCGGCATCTGTAATCATATGCTCGGTCTGATTGATCTACCGCTTAGTAAGCAAAAGCTGAAATGTGAATAAAAGCTTTTAAGCCCGGATTCCTTTCTCCGGCCTCCATAGTTCGTCGCCGGTTTTATCTTCATAGTCTCCTGTGTTCTTTCCCTCCAGGATAATCCTCATTCAGCCTGTAGTCCTCGTTGAGCTGGCCTGTAGGTCTGCACGGCATGTTGAAAGAAGCAAGGCTGTTTTTTCTCACAGAAGCTCTGGATCGCTGGCTCCTGAAACAACAAGGTTTCCTTTTCTCGAACCCTCGATTGCTGCCAGAAATGCCAGCCAATCAGCGCTGCCGCGAGCGCAGCAAGAAGAGCAATGAAAATGATATAACGCGTCTTCCTGCTCCTACGCCCTACGTGGGAAGGCTTATTTTTCGCGGCAGGTTCACTTTCCGGCTCTTCGTAAATATAGAATCCGCCTGACTTTTCAACCGATCCTTTTTTCCACTGAAAGAATCCCTCCTGGTGTTGAACAGGGTCTATGACATAAGCCAGCTGAAAAGGACCGTTGAAAAAGTATTCCTGAATAAAAAGGTCGTAGCTGGAAAGAAAAACGCCGTATCCCGGATGTGTATGCTGCCATCCGACAATCCTTTCGGCAGGATATTTCTCATCCATTTCACGGTAAATATCATTCCATGTTTCATGGGTGAATGTCAGGGTCGCGGCGCCTGATTCCGTATATCTGGCTGGAATAAAATGATCGATAACAACATGGAGGGAACCGATATCCTCCTGATAATTTCCAACCAGAATGCACCCCAGCTCCCTGCTGGTATCGGACGTCGCGTATCTCCGCACGCTTTCGTATACATCCCGGCGGATATAGATTTTTACATCATCCGTATTGACCGTGCCTGTTGCGGTATAGTTTACCGGAAGCTGAAACTCAGCTTGGCTGCCTGGCTTTTCTTCGTCCAGAATCTCGATATCAAAGGTCTCCAAAGAGCTACCCCCCGGCTTTGTTAAAAAATGATCAACGCGCAGATCAGGACAAAGGCGACGGAAACGATAGACGGGATCATCGTATCAACGTCCCCGTATTTCTGCGTGTACTGGAATTTTTGCTCGGGCGGACACGCTTTTCCCTTCTCAATTCGTTTGCTCAGATCGTAGAGATAAAAATGGTTAGCAAAGAATCCAGCCGCCACAGCGATTGCGATGAGCAGCAGCATGGGAATGAACCCGCGAATCATCAGCATGATCAGATAAACCGCGGTCAGAATCGCTCCGGGAATGTACATTTTCCGATACATCATCCAAAAGGGAGCAATCAGAAAAGCCGGCCAGTTCCAGGATTTGTAGTCTGATTTTTCCCGCATGTCGGAAAAAGCCTTTGTATAGTATTCTTTCCCTGTCCCGATATAATCCTCCATCTCAGAATCGATAGGTGTATCCGTAGCATATTTTTCCAGGAACGCAGCCGCCTTTTTCAAAAGCTTCTTCCAGAAAAGCGCTGCGTTGTCCTGAAGCTCTTTGGCCCCTGCGCGGACAGACCGTTTGCCGGCCGGCGCGCCGCATTTGCCGCAGAAGGCCTGCCCCTTCTCCAGGGGACTTCCGCATTGGACGCAGATCAAGGGACCTGAGGTATCGGAAGGATCTTCCCGCACTTCATATTTCGGAGCGGAGCTAACGGACATATCCTCCTCAAAGGATATACCCTGAATCGTACCCTGACATCCAAAGGTCGTGCATCCCTTGTTCGCGATCCAGCAATCTTTATGATGAGGCATTTCGCAATCGCTGCAGACAACGATCTCATCCTCTTCCGTAAATGCTGTTTTGCAGTATGGACATATCTTTCCGATGTACTGATTCATTGTATTTCTCCTTTCATATACCCTCTCCGTGTCCCGGGCGGCCGATGTTACGAACCATCGTTTTCTTCCACAGCCGCTGGATTTCCCGCGGGTTCTTCCGGCGGGTTTTACTGGGACGCCGGAGCCTCCGGCGGCGTTTCCGCTGAAGAATCCGCCGCACCGTCCTTCGGCTCCGCACCGTCTTTCAGTTCTTCGCCCTCTTTCAGCTCCGCACCGTCTTTCGGTGCTTCGCCGTCTTTCGGTGCTTCGCCGTCCTTCGGTTCCGCTGCCTGCGTTTCCGTTCCCGGCTCAGTATCTTCTCCCTCAGTCCCGTTCCTGTATTCGTCCACTGTTTTCTTCAGACTGCTCATCTGGGTCTGGAGGGACAGATTGCTGCCTTCCAGCATGGTCATCCGCCGTTGCAGGGTGGCAATCGCAGTATTTGCGCTGGAGACCAGGCTCTCCTGCTGCGATTCCAGAATGGAAATACGGTTAAACAGATTATAGCTGATCAGCGCGAGCGCCGCTGTTAAAAGAACGAACAGAATCAGCAAGCCATAGACCAGCGGTCTACCGGGGGATGCCTGTGAAACGGGCTGACCTTCTGGGTCGTCGGCCATTGCGTCGGGAGATATTTTAATCTCGCAGTCCGGATGGTCGTACACATAAAAGCCCTTGCAGTGCTCGAGCTTGCCGTTCAGCCAGCAGTAAAACCCTTCCTCATGCCGAATCGGATCCACGACAAATGCGACCTGATTCTCCTCGCTGAAAAAATTGTCCTGGATAAACTTATCATATTCTGAAAGAAAAATGCCGAAATTGGGATGCGTATGAATCCATCCTACAATCTTCCCATTTTCAAACCGGCGGTCGATTTCCCTGTGTACATAATCCCAGGTATCATGCGTGAATTTCAGCGTAGTCGGCGTTGCTTCGGTATACTTTGCTTCCACAAAGCCCTGAATGATGATATTGGTCTTCCCGAATTCCTGAATGGCCGTTCCGACCAGCATACCGCCGCTCTCATTCTCCGTTTTGTTTTTTGTAAAACGATGGATTGCGTTGTAAGCATACTGGGAGATATAGATCCTTTTTTCGGTATCGCTTGAGCTTTCACCCATGAGCAGGATATTCTGCGGAAGCGTTGCCTCCATCCGGATTCTGGTGTTTTTATCCGCCCCGCCTTTCCTGCGTGCCTTGTTCCTTGCCATGCTTTTCTCCTTACTATGTGCCGGAAATAAACCGAAATGGTTCATTTCCGGCCTGCAAACTGAGAATCCGGAATCCATTATTTCGAATTGAAAACCAGAATGGAATTTCCGATCGCAATCGCGTCGCCCTGCTGCAGAATACGCTGCTTGATCTTCGTTCCGTTGACGACCGTGCCCATGGCTGTGCCGCAGTCCTGAAGGACGTATTTGCTTCCCTGCATCACGATATCGCACTGGTGCTGGGCGATTAGCTTATCCTTGAACAGGACAATCGTGTTCTGGCTGTCGTTTCCGATGCTTGTTACGCCGGGGAAGATGAGGTATTCTTTCCCTTCAAACTCCCCACGGATCACCTTCAGCCAGGCGGATTTGGCAAACTGCTCCAGAAGGCCGACGCCGACGCCGATCAGAATGCCCATAATGATCAGGGCGACCGCCCTTGACGCGACCGCGTTGGGTACAATATCTCCAACATAGTTGAAAAGGAAGCCGCCCAAGAAGGCACCGATCAGCCCGCCCGCGGCGCAGAAGGCGATTCGCTTTGGTTCCGGTTTGATCAGACCGACGGCAATCCCGATTCCCAAGCCCATTATCGCCCATCCAAGGCCGCGCACCAGCGCGGCAACGACCGCTGCCGCGTCGTCCTCGATCATGGAAGCGTACATCCACTGCGCGATATATCCGCTGACTGAGCCGATCGCAAAGGAAATGGCGGCGCCGATCAGAGCGTAGCGAAGTGCGTTCTTTTTGGAGCCGTAATAAATTCCCTCTCCAAGGCCAAGGAACAAGCCGATGAACAGGGCGATCGTGCCGGACCAGATAGCCGTGTTGAACCTTGTCACCCTGGCCAAGGCAGCGGAAAGGTCTCTGCTGTCGGAAGCAAAATCATTCTTATATGCGTCCTCCAGCTGCTCCTCCGCTTTGCTGTTCGCCTCTGTATAGTCCGCGAATTCCTGTTTGGTTTCCTCGTCCGATTTTTCAATCCATTCGGATATCGACTCCGTCGCGTTCATATCCAAACCATTCGCGTCGCAGTATGCTTCGAATTTCCTGTAGATCGTTGGACTCAGCGCATCCGCCCTGTCCTTATACTTGAAATATCTGGAAACCGTCCGGTATCCAAGCATGGAGGCTATGGTACTGTTCGGGAAAACAACGTTTGAAAGCTCTCCGAAGCCGAATCCGATAATTGCGCCGATCAGAGCCCACAGTATGCCTTTTACCAGAACGGTCCTGAAGTTGATTTTCACCTTTACCGTTTTCCCGGCATTCGCGCTACCGCCCTGCATCCTCTGTGCGGTCGGCACATACTCAATTCCTTCCAGCTCCTCGGCTGTAATCTCGAAGTCGTTTTCCGGTTCGGCAGGTACCTCGGGCACCTCCGGAGTGGAAAGCTGGGCAGCTTCCGCCGCAGCGGAAGGCGCAGTCTGGTCGGAAGAAGCTTTCCCCTTGTCTTCACCATCGAGCAGCTCAATCTCCGCGCTGACCGTTTGCACCTTCTTGTGTGGAATATTTAGTTCAACATCCCCCAGCGGGAAAAGATGCCTGTTTTCCATCGCCCAGGCTGCGGCATCAGCGGACAGAGGGCTGGACGAATTCCAGGACCTGTACTGAATCATATCCCCGATGTTCACAATAATATCGCTCAGAGACTCGCCGGCTCCCCAAATATCTCCGATGCAGATCTGGCCATCCCTGAAATTCGGATGCCAGATGGGGGTAAGGATCTTGCAGATCGGCTTATAGCGCGGGTAATCAGCATGCAAGATGATTTCCACCTCATGCTTGTGGAGGATTTGTATCGTGCCGTCCGGCTGCAGATAAAGCCCGGGGACGTTATATGTTATATGGTATTTCTCCGGGGGAATATCTCCTATGGGCGTAACTACGATGTTTTTATGATTCGCAAAATCCTTCATGACTTGCTCATAATCTGAGGCGAGGCGTCTCATCCGGATATCCATTCTTCAATCCTCCATTCCTTCAAACACCATCTGGGTATCATTCGTGAATTCATAGTGTCTGATCTGCATTCCTTTTCTTCCGGAAATAATGTGGAGCGGAGGAATGCCAAGCTCACCAAAGGTTTTATCAGCAAACGGTTCACGTCCCGTAAAGCTGTGAACGCTTTCGAAGTTCATCTGTTTTCCGCAGCGAGGGCAAACCAGCTCCATAGCGGACAGCTTATGGACGGGCAGGAAAAGCTCCTTCTTCTCTCCGCAGCCGCAGGCCGCGTATGTCGCAATCTCCCTGTCCAGCTCGACGGAGGCACTTTCTCCCAGATCCTCCCGTATTTTTTCGGCGGCTTCCCAGATGGTCGTTTTTGAGACAGACCATGGCATATCCACGATCTCCTCATAGATATCATGGCTCATGCAGTCCGTTTTTTCGGGATACTCAACCACATAGGAGTCATGGGTCAGACCATTGAAAACAAAGCCTTTCCCCGCGAGCGTAGGCAGATTGCGGTCGCTGTGCAGCAGCTTCAGCATCTCCTGAACCTGAATGCCAGCGATGACGGAAGAGGATGTCGGCGTCGTTGGGATCTTTCCCTCGTTCATCTGCTGATGGGTCAGAAGCGCGCAGGACTTTCTTTTGTTAATCAGCTTCCAGTCCGTTTCCGTCATGGTGCACTCGTAGCACGCGCCATGGCCCGGTACAAAAACCCTGGCAAAGCCGCTCAGTGCCTCAATGGCTCCATCGATCCACGGACGGTTTACCCTGTAGCAGGACTGATTTATCGCAAGGCGTGCCTCCCTGTTGTCGAGGCCGCCAAGCACCACATTCATTCTTCTGAAAAAGCCCAGGCCTACGTCATCTATAATGTTAGCGACATAAGCCTTCGCCCGGATATCCGGATTGATTTCCATGGCGCGTTCGGCGGCAACCTCCGCCTTGTTCCGGCCAACGTCCTTCATCCGGAAAAGAATGGATCTGGTGAGATTTGTGCTCTCAATCGAATCCATATCAAAAATGTAAATTCTGCCAACGCCAAGAAGAGCCAGGTTCTTGATCAGCTCATTTCCGATCGCCCCGGCCCCGACCACCATGATTGCGGCTCCTGATAACTTCGCCTGATCCCACCAGGGGATCAGGCGAAGCCGACTGTATTTATCTTCCTGGAATTCTGACTGATCGATGGAAATATATTCATCCATGAAATGCACCTGCTGTTATCTCGGGCTGAAGCCTGAGAACATCGTTGTCCTTCACATTTGCTTCCTGCAGCGTCTGGGATTCCAGCAGCTGACGCCCGCTTGCCTTGTGAATAAACTTGTAGCTGATCAGATTGCCATCCGGTCCCACGGAAGGAAGCTTGATCTTTTCGATCAGCTTTACCATGATGATGCCACACTGAATATTATCCGGCAGGCCGACGCGCTGCTCCTTATTTCCGGTTGCATCGACAATAATAACATTTACCCTGCCCATTTTTGCTCCT
Source organism: uncultured Eubacteriales bacterium (assembly GCA_902797445.1). Classification (GTDB taxonomy): domain Bacteria; phylum Bacillota; class Clostridia; order Christensenellales; family Aristaeellaceae; genus Aristaeella. Next base: position 6,507 of record CADBTC010000385.1, read on the forward strand.
CCAAATCTGATTACTTCCATGAATAGGTAGCTTCCAACCCCTGATCAGGATGATAACGCCAGGATACGGTCGCCTTGGAGGATTCAGCAGTCTGCTTTCCGTCCATAGCCCGGGTCGAACCCATATCGTCGAACACCGCGGCAGAGAATCCAAGATCCTTGTTGATTTCAGCCAGCTTCAGATAGGCTGAATAATTGCTATAATCATCTATATTGAGGGGATTCGTATCAATCTTCATATAGGAACCGTCAGACGCGATGGTGCACCAGGATTCGCCCGCGATATCCGCATACATCCTGTTAAAGTCCTTGCCGCCGCCCCGCGTGGCAAGCACCACGATGAGAATGATGACGATGGCCGCGGCAGCGATATAGACCGGCAGCATTTTCTTCGTCTGGATTTTTTTGCTGACCTTCGCGTTATACTGGTCGATTTTGTTCCTGGTCTCGTCACCGGCGGCCTCCACCTTTTTGCCGCATTTCGGGCAGAACAACGCATCCGCTGTAAGCTCCGCTCCGCAATTCACGCAGAAAACAGGCCGGTTTTCCTCCGCGGCTTCCTCCATGGGCAGCTCAGAGTCTTCGTTTGCGCTCTTCTCGAAAGCAGACTCCTCAGCAGTCTCCTCTTCCGCACTCGAAAAAGCTTCGGTTTCTTCCGCTTCGTTACCGGTGTCCTGTAAATCATTCGTGGAATCCGCGATCTCCTCGGGCCAAACCTTTTCACCTTCAGGCATTCGTAGCCACACCTCCATTTCTTATTTCTTTCATGGCCTCATAATTATGTTTTGATTTTCCGTTATTGTCAAGATTTATTTGCTCACTTGGCCGGCAGACAAGATAGATGGCACACCAATAAATCCGTCCTATCTAACTGACATTGGGCATGAACAGTAACTTTTGTTTTGCAGAGGATTATATAAAATTATTGATCGCGAAGCGGTCGGCCTTCTCGAACTCCGGGAGTCTTGCAATGATCTCCTTG
>CADBTC010000386.1 GCA_902797445.1 uncultured Eubacteriales bacterium
ACCTCCAGTGAGCCGATAATAAAGAAATCGTCTTTGTCGGCGTTCACAGCCGTGATCGTCATACATTTCCCGGTGTTTTCGGTCACGCCGAATTCGGATTTCCCGCATGCTGTGAGCAGCAGCAAAAGAATGATAACAGCTGTAATGCGTTTCATCATTGTTCTCCTTTGTTTCTTCCGGTTATTGCCGCATCATTATACAGCAGAGAGCGCGGATTTTCCAGTGCGGAAAAACGCCGCGCCCGGCAATGCCGGGCGCGCGTATATCCTAAGGCATCTGCCCCGGAATCGTTTTCTCCAGATAATCCCAGAATATCGCAGCTGTTCCGGTCAATTCGGGGTGTCTTTCCCGGATCATACAGACATCCCACTCAAAACGTTCGTCCGGAAACTGCGTATATCGGCACTGTTCACCCAGACTGCTGACACAATGCCGCGGTACTGTAAACAGCAGGTCATTTTGCTGGGCCAAACCCAGCAGGGAATTAAAATCATTGGAAATATAATCGATGACCGGCCAGACTCCCGCCTCGCCGCAAACCGAATCGAACCTGTGACGGATAAAAAACTGCGTGCTGAACATGACAAAATGCTGCCCGTCCAGATCCTCTATATTTATCTCCCTTTTTTCATACAGCCCGTGATTCCTGGGAATGCACAGCATAACAGGCTCCCGGATCAGGACCCTTTTTATGAAGCGGTCCGCGTCCAATACACCGGTTGATAAACAGAAGGAAAAGTCCCCCTGCCTCAGTTGAGCCTCCAGCGCCAGGTCCGTGTTGTCTTCATATCGGATCTTTACACCGGGATGAAGCGCTTCAAACGACGAGAACAGCTTTCCCGGTAAAGTGGTTATCATCCCGAAAGCCATCCCCAGGTCGATGGTTTCCGGCGGATTATCCTCGCAGCGGTCCAGCACCATCGGAATGTCGGTTTTCCATTTCAGGACCCGTCTGCATTCCTCATAGAAAAAGCTTCCCCGCGGGGTAACGGATATCCCGCTGTGAGTTCTCGTTATCAGTTCGCTGCCCAGCTCCTCTTCCAGTTGCCGAATCGTACGTGAAATACCCTGAGGGGAAACATGGCTGTGTCTGGACGCGTTTGTGATGCTGCCGTTCTCACACACATCCACAAACAATTCCATTTGCCGAAATGTCATGATCGTACCTGCCTATCAATATTTTTGTTTATATAGTACAACAGAATTTCTGCTTTTACAACGTCAAAAGTCGAGTATAATGGAAATACATAAACAAGCAGATTGAAATCATAACGATAAAGGAAGGCGGAACAGCTATGAAAACGACAGCAGCAGTCACCTGGGGCGTCAACGAGCCCTTCTGTCTGGAAGAAGTGGAGCTTGCCGAGCCTAAGGATGATGAGATCCTGGTAAAAATCGCCGCGTGCGGAGTCTGTCACACGGATGAAGCGGCCAAAACCCAGGCGATCCCCGTCCCTCTGCCCGCAGTCCTAGGCCATGAGGGCAGCGGTATTGTTCAGTCCGTAGGCAAAAATGTCCGGGAGTTCCGGCCGGGCGATCGGGTAGGCGTCTCCTTTGGCTTCTGCGGAGAATGCCGCAACTGCCGCAGCGGCCACCAGCACGCCTGTGAAAACTTCAACGCCATAAACTTCGGCGGTGTGATGCCTGACGGTACTACCCGTCTGTCCAAGGACGGGAAATCCATCGCCACATTCTTCGGACAGTCCTCTTTCGCGCAGTATGCGGTGGTCAACGCCGCCAGTGCGGTTAAGGTCCCGTATGACGACATTGATCTCCGGCTGATCGCTCCTTTGGGCTGCGGCATTCAGACGGGAGCGGGCGCCGTTCTCAATCGGCTTCGCCCCGAATTCGGCTCGAGCATTGCCGTGTTCGGCTGCGGGACCGTCGGCATGAGCGCCATCATGGCCGCCCGTATAGCGGGCTGCCATAAAATCATCGCCGTGGGCGGAAACGCCAACAGCCTGAAGCTGGCGATGGAACTGGGCGCCACCCATACAGTCAACCGCAGGGAGACCGATGATATTGTCGGCGATATCAAGCGTATCACCGGCGGAGGGACCGACTATTCCATTGATACCTCCGGTGTGCCGGATTTCGTGAAAAAAGCTCTGGCCAGCTGCCGTTTTATGGGCACCTGTGTGGTGCTTGGTGCCACCGGCGACGTTACCTTCAACATTCAGCAGGAGCTGATGGGGGACGCCAAAAGCCTGATTGGCATTGTGGAAGGCGACGCCATTCCCAAGCTGTTCATTCCCAAACTGATCGATTATTATCGCGAAGGCCGGTTCCCCTTTGACAAACTGATCAAGTTCTATCCTTTTGAGGAGATCAACACTGCTTTCAAGGAGTCTCATGAGGGGAAGTGCATCAAAGCCGTCCTGACCATGGAATGATTTCATACCTCACTCAAACTAATTCAGAAAGACCGTTTTCATGCGAAAACGGTCTTTTTCAGCTTATTCGGCGCTATTAACGGCTCTCGGCTTTTACCGTAAACAGGGATGGGCTCAGCCTGCATACTCCATGCGGCTGATCCTGTACAGCTCCTCCATGAAGAAGGGGCTGGACGCCATGGGCGAGATGGTCACCTGCTTGTCGCGATATTTCTCGAACCAGGCGCGTGCCGCCTGCCGGGCCTCTTCCTCGGATGCGTCGGGGCCGACGGGGCAGGGCATCCCCAGGTGCAGTTTTGATCCCTGGCAGACCTTCAGTATCCCGTCCAGATCGTTCATCAGCTGGGGCGTCCAGAGGTCCACCCCGGCTTCCATGTAAACAGGCACCAGCGGGGTACAGTTGCCGCAGCTGTGCTGCTCGTAGAACATTCCCTCGGAGTGGATGTAGTCCACCACGCGCTTCAGATAGGGCAGAAACATTTCCCGGGCAGTTTCCAGGGAGAAGAAGGGCCCGTTCTGCGTGCCCCAGTCGTCATGGATCAGCACGCCGTCCAGAGGGATGACCTGCTTGACGCGGCGGATGCACTCGATCATATGATCGGCATAGCGGTCAAAGAAAGCGTGGAGCGCGTCCTTCTGATCCTCGTCCACCAGGGCAATGGCGGCGCCGCTCACATCCATCAGCGAGATCAGCCGTTCCCAGAAACCGTCGAGCAGGCACAGTTCGTTGGCCTGAGGCGTATCCATATAAGCCCTGTTTCCTTTCGCCATGGCTTCCCAGTCCATGGCGTCCAGATCCGGCCAGACTAGTACGTCCTGCCAGTCGTTCATGTCCTCCAGCAGCGGGTCTCCGGGCTTCACGGTGGCGCCGCCGGCCACGGGGACAAATACCCAGTCCAGCTTGAACCAGCCCTCCGCCGTCAGATCGCCGTACTCCATGGGTTCCTCTCCGTCCATCACCAGACGGACAGCCACATTATCCGGAAAAATGCGGGGCCGGAAATTGTTTACCTCGGTATAGGCCATGCCCGTGTGGGGAATCCACCAGGGCTTCTGTCCGCTGAAAAGCAGTTTCATGTTCTCGCGGGGCGTAATGGGCCGGTTGTAAAGCGGTTCCACCTCCGGCATGCCCTGCAGGCCCATGTTGACGAACATCCCGTAAGCTCCTGCGGGGTGAACGCCGGATATTTCCAGCTCTTTTGTATCGAACGGTTTGCGTTTTTCCATTATGATCCACCCTTTTCTTTCATGACCCGAAATGCATATTCGTACCGTCGCCTTTATTTTTACAGTTTTTTCCCCCGCGTGATACGGGACGCCTGCACAATATTCAGCCCGGCGCAAAGCATGTCTTTTGTAGGGTAAATCATCGCGAACCGATTTCTCTCGCTTACCTTAGGATAAAAGAGATTGCACGGTAATTCTATCAAAATTACCGTGCAATTATGGCAAAAGACTCGCGTTTTGATAGAATCACAAAGTGGGGTGCATCCCGCCGGACGTGGGGTGCACTTTGGTCTGGTGGGGTGCATTTTTCAAGGCGGGGCGAAAATTATGTAAACTATGTCTCGCTGTGACTTCAGCTTTATCTGTTGGAATTCAAAAAAAGAGTAATAAATACTGCGTGATTATCGGTGGCGATTAACATTTATGGATTCGCACAGCCCAGCGAAGCGGATCGCCGTTGTATATTTTTATTTCTCGTAGTACTCGCGGCTGTAGCAGAACAGTTCCATGATGCCGTCCCACAGATCCTTCTGGTCGA
>CADBTC010000387.1 GCA_902797445.1 uncultured Eubacteriales bacterium
CGGGGAGGAAGAGGATGAAAAACGGAATTGTGGTCGTCGGCACGGTGTTTGTGGATATCAAGGGCTACCCTCTGGGCCGGTATATCCCGGGGGGACGGAACGCGGGCCGGGTCAGCACGGTGCACGGCGGCGTGAGCCGGAACGTGGTGGAGGACATCGCCAACGTGGAGCTGCGGCCCACCTTCGTTTCCGCGGTGGACGAGGACGGCACCGGGCGGGACGTGATCGAGAGACTGCGTCAGCACCGGGTCAATACGGAATACATGCGCTTTGCCCCCGGGGCCACCGGGGCCTGGCTGGCGATTTTCGACAACAGCGGGGATGTGGTCGCCTCCATTTCCCGCCGGCCGGACACCTCCTGCATCCAGCAGATTCTGGAGGAGCAGGGTGATGAAATCATCCGGGAATGCGACGCGGTGGCCGTGGAGGTGGATATCGAGGAGGATATCCTGAAAAGGGTGTTTTTTCTGGCGGAAAAATACGGGCGCCGGGTGTTTGCCCTGGTATCCAACATGACCATCGCCCTGGAGCGGCGGGACCTGCTGCGGCGGGTCAGCTGTCTGGTGTGCAACGAGCAGGAAGCCGGCCTGTTCTTCTCGGAGGATTATACCGACATGACGCCGGAAGCGCTGCTGGAGACCCTGAAGGGCCGGATCCAGGACGGGGAGGTGCCCCAGATGGTGGTCACCATGGGGGGCCAGGGCGCGGTCTTTGCCTGTCTGACCGGCGAAAACGGCGTGGTGCCGCCCCAGAAGGTGGACGTGGTGGATACCACGGGATGCGGGGACGCCTTCTTTGCGGGGGTCTGCATGGGACTGACCTATGGGAAAAGCCTGGGGGACGCGTGCCGCATCGGCACCCGGCTGGCGTCCTCCGTTATCGCAACCCGGGAGAATGTTTCTCCGCGGTTCCTGCCGGCGGAGTTCGGGCTGCCGGAGGTGCGGCCCCGGTGAAAAGCAAAAAAACGCATGCCTGCCTGCTGGTGATCCTGCTGCTGCTCCTTTCCGCCGTTTCCGGGCGGGGGGAAGGAACCTGGCAGACGATTCCGGAGACCGGGGAGCAGGGAGTGAAGGAAAAAGCCTGCGATTATACGGGCGAAGTGCGCTGCACCTTTCTCGGAGACTGCACCCTGGGCGGGCTGGCCAGCAAAAAACGCAGCACCCTGGGTTTCGTGAAGCGGATCGAGGAAAACGGATATGATTTTCCCTTCCGGAACCTTCGAAAAATCACCGCGGAGGACGATCTGACCGTCGCCAACCTGGAAGGCGTCCTGTCCGACCGGGAGCTGAAGAAGGTTCCCAAGGAATACAATTTTATCGGTCCCACGGCGTATACCCGGATCCTGCAGGCGGGAAGCATTGAATGCGCGAATCTGGCCAACAATCATTCCCATGACTATGGAGATGAGGGGTACGCGGATACCGCCGCGGCGCTGGAGGAGGCAGGGATCGCCCGGATCGGGACGGACGGGCCGGCCATCTGGCAAAACGGCCAGGGATTGAAGATTGGCTTCCTGGGCGTGAACTATTCCCTGACCGGGAACCGGTACAAGCGATACCGGGAGCAGGCGGAAGCCCTGAAGGAAAGGGGCTGCGCCGCCATCATCACGATCATGCACGCGGGCACGGAATACAGCTACAGCCCGCCGGATGCCTTTCAGAAGCAGATCACGGAGCGGGCGGCGAAATGCGGCTCCTGCCTGGTGATCGGACATCATCCCCACGTGGTTCAGGGCCTGTCCTGTGTGGACGGGATGCCGGTGGTCTACAGCCTGGGCAACTGCTCCTTCGGCGGAACCACCCACGCGAAGGACTCCGATGCCCTGATGGTGCAGGCCGTGCTTGTCTTCGAGAAAGGGACCCTAAAGAAGATCGCGCTGCATTTTTATCCCATATCCATCACCAGCGACGACAGGTATAACAATTATTCGCCCCGGCTGCTGGAAGGGGCGGAGGCCCGGAGAGTGCTGGATAAAATGAAAAAATCCACCGGGGTGGATCCGGGGGAATGGAATGAGGCGGAAGGCGCCGTCTTTACGGTAGACTGGGAAGCCGGCTCCTGATCCTGTTGGACCGGACAAAAGCAGGCAAACGGATGCTTCAAAGGAAGGGCATGCACTCCCAGCTGACGCAAACACACAAATGGCAGGCGGAAACCGCCTGCTTTTTTGCATAATCCCATGCGGTTTCATGCATATATACGCATAAATATGCATGAAAAATGAATAATAATGCAATGTATATATTGACAACCAGCCCGAAAGCGCTATAATAAAAAGGACTGACGCCCAGGCGCCGGTGGGAAAGGATGCGCAGAGGATGACCAGGATATTCATTGACGGGAAGGCCGGGACGACCGGGCTTCGGCTGGCCGAGCGGCTGCAGGGCCGGAAGGATCTGGAGATTCTTTCCCTGCCGGAGGAGCGCCGGAAGGATCCGGGCGCCCGGGCGGAGATGCTGAACGCGGCGGATATCGCGTTTTTATGCCTGCCCGACGCGGCGGCCGCGGAAGCGGCCGGCATGGTGCGGAACGAACATACGGTCATCATCGATACCTCCACGGCACATCGGGTGGATCCCGCCTGGTGCTACGGGATGCCGGAGCTGCCGGGCCAGCGGGAGAAAATTCAAAAATCCCGGCGGATCGCCAATCCCGGATGCCACGCCAGCGGCTTCATCGCCCTGGTCGCTCCCCTGCGGGAGGCGGGTCTGCTGTCCGCGGACGCGCGCCTGAGCTGTTTTTCCCTGACCGGGTATTCCGGGGGCGGGAAAAAGATGATCGGGGAATATGAGGCGGAAACGCTGCCGGATCTGTATCAGGCGCCCCGGCAGTATGCCCTGGGGCAGACC
>CADBTC010000388.1 GCA_902797445.1 uncultured Eubacteriales bacterium
CAGTCTGCTTTTCTGTGGGCTCTCGCGCATCCAGTGGGACGCTTATCTTCTCCGGCGCTCAAACATCTTGGCCAGCCCGCCTTCCGCGGTCTCGCGGAAGCGCTGGTTCATGCTGATGCCCGTTTCGTACATCGTGCGGACAACGATGTCAAAAGAGATCCGCTGGGTGTCTCCGAGAAAGCTGGCCAGATTACAGGCATCCATCGCCCGCCGGGCGGCAACCGCGTTGCGTTCAATGCAGGGCACCTGTACCAGCCCGCAGATCGGGTCGCATGTCAGTCCCAGATGGTGCTCCAGCGCGATCTCCGCCGCGTGCTGAATCTGGCTGGTGCTGTGACCGTAAAGATAAGCCAGCGCCGCAGCAGCCATGGAGCAGGCGGAACCGACCTCCGCCTGGCATCCGCATTCCGCGCCTGAAATTGAGGCGTTCTGCTTGATGATATTGCCGAAAAGCCCAGCAACAGCCAGCCCCCGCAGAATATCTTCATCGGAATAGCCATTTGTCTCCTGCGCATAGCGCAGGACAGCCGGCAGAATACCGCAGGCGCCGCAGGTTGGTGCGGTGACAATCGTGCCGCAGTCCGCGTTCTGTTCACTGACCGCAAATGCATAGGCGGAGAGGATCCGGCATTCGCGGACCTGGGGAAGTTCATTCTCCGTATTTTGATTATACAGCAGCTTCGCCTTCCGCAGAATGTGCAGCCCGCCGGGGAGTTCGCCCTCCCGCCTGATGCCTTCTTCAATGGCGTTTTTCATCGTCGCCCAGACCTCTCCCAGGAACGGCCAGATTTCCTCCCCCTCATTGAACTCCACGTATTCCGCCAGATTCAGCCCGCGGAACCGCAGAAACTGCTCCACCTCCGCATAGGTATTCTCCGGATAAACCTCCGGCGGCTCCAGCCCGGGCCGACCTTCTACACGGATATCGCCTCCCCCGATGGACAGTACCCGCAGCCGGTCCGTCACCTGTCCGCCGCTGAGGGCTTCAAAGTCCATGGTATTCGGATGCGGCAGCCCCGCGGGCGATTCCGCAGCGAAGACAATCTCCGCCGTCTTCGGTGAAAGAACCTCTTTCAGGACACGGTCCGTCCCGTGTCCTTTTCCGGTTTTGCTCAATGATTCATAAAGAATCACCCGATATCCGTCCGCGTCAGGATGCTCTTTTTTAAACAGCGTCGCCGCCCTTTCAGGCCCAATCGTATGGGAGCTGGACGGGCCTTTCCCGATCTTGAATATTTCCCGAATGGATTTCATATCATACCGTCTCCTCTTTCAGCTTGCATTCTTCAGTCCGATCAAAATGGCAGAATCGATAGGCCTTGCCGTCATATTTCAGGGCTTGCCCTTTTCGCGCATAAACAGAATCAGAACAGATCCAGCATGCTGTCCAGATAGATCTCCTCCCGGACCCGCAGCTGACATTCAGGCCTGACCAGATAATACAGCAGCATCTCCAGAACCACTGCGCTTCCCAAACCCCGTCCCTCTATTTTAAAATGCGAAAAACCCTTCGGCAGATAAACGTTCCGGATGTCCTCCTTCCCGATAAATCCTGGGTTTGTCATCGCGTCTGAAAACCGATATCCTCTTTCCGCCGTCGGTGAAACGCATATATGTTCCTCATGCGTCTCGCCCAGATTTCTCCTGCTGACGTTCTCGTAGCATGCCTTCCTTTCTCCACAGCCAGCCCAGCAGCATTCATTGCACAGGAATTCTGTCTTCTCCTTTTGAAGCCTGGAGAGCATGTTCAGCCTTTTCCAGTCCCTGTTTAGTCTGAAATCCGGAACCACGTAGCGAAATTCCCCGCGGTTCAGTTCTTTCTCCAGCTGTTCGAAATCGGTCAGCACCTTCGTGGTGGAGGAAACAAAATACAGCCCGGGATACTTCTTTTTCAGGTATGCCAACAGCAAATCTGAGCTGAGAATCACCCCGCCCGGAACCCGTTCATTTTTCTCTGTCAGTGCACAAAGCGCGTTGCATTTTGCATCGGTAAGGTGTTCCTCCCGAAGCAGGGAATTGCTGAAGGTCAGGCAGGGAGAGATACCGTATCCCCACATCAGCTCCATCACGTCCTCCGGTCGTGCATCTCCCGTTCCGACTCGTCCCCCATCCCACAGGCATCCCGCCGGAGCGCCGTAAACTGAGCATATTTCGCACCAGTCATAAAAATATTCATGATGCCCGCGGTAAAGCGGAAGAAAAGCCCGGTACAGCTCTTGAAATTCAAAGAGTCCCGGAAGATGAAAATACGCTTTTTCCCCCTTCAGAGGCGTTTGGGCCGTCCCGATGATCATCCGTCCTCCCCCGTTTCCGCTTTTGCTTCCCCGTACAAGTCCTGATAAAGGGACCGTTCCCAGGCCGATCTTTCAGGAATCCATAAAATCCAGCGACGGGGCTTCCCCTTCCCGGGGCGGCTGCTCATCAAACCGATGGTTCCGGAAATAATATTCCTCATCGTGTTCATTGATCTGCCGGTATACATGGCATGGAGAGCCGAAAGCGATGACATTGGCCGGTATGTCCTTTGTCACAATGCTCCCCGCTCCGATCACGGTATTGTCCCCGATCGTCACATCCGGCAGGATCACAACATTGGCCCCGATCCAGACATTGTTTCCCAGGCGGATCGGAAAAGAATACATGCCGTCTCCCCGATGCTTTGGTGAAATGGGATGGCCGGTCGTGCAGAGCGTAACATTGGGGCCGAACAGACAGTGATCCCCGATTTCAATTTTACAGTCATCGATCAGGGTGGTACCCTGATTGAAATAGCATCCTTCCCCGATCGTAATATACTTTCCAATGGTAAACTTCAGCGGCGGAACAATCCAGACGTTTTTTCCGCAAGAGCCGAACATTTCCCGGTTCATCTCCATGCGTTCCCGGTTCGCGTCCGCCGGCAGGGCGTTGAACCGGGTCACCAGCTCCCGCGCACGGGCCTGCATCTCCATGTTCTCTGCGTCATCCAGCCAGATATAGCCGGCCTTCATTCTTTCCTGCTCAGTCATTCTGATATCCCCTTTCTATGTTTCTGAATCAGCGGCAGAAAGCTCACGCGATGCCGTTCCATATTCACGTGTGTCCCGTCCCGAAATGCAACCCCCTCCGCCTGCAGCAGCTCCACCTGACGGTTGGCTCCTCCGAATGCGAAAGCGCTGGAAACCTCCCCGTCCTTTTTTACCACCCGATGGCAGGGAATAATCCCCGGCTGGGGATTGGCATGCAGCGCATATCCTACAACCCTGGATAATCTTTTGCTTCCGGCCGCTTCGGCAACCTGCCCGTAGGTTGCCACACTTCCCTCCGGAATCAGCTTTACCGCTTCATATATTCTCTCAAAGGTTGTCATGACCCGTCCTGTACCCTCCCGTCTCCGTCAGAAGCTGTTCCAGTTTTTCATCGTCATATTCCACTTCGTTGGAAAAGATGCGCGCCTTTTCCGCAAGATCGGGTACCGACTGCCCGTCCCAGCCTGCGGTCATTCTTTCAAAAGCCCGGTCCACCAGCCTCGTGCGTTCCGCAATCCGGCCGTCATACAGCGCGTCCGCCAGGTGCCGGTAGATCAGATACTCCCGGAGTCTCGCAGCAGGGCCGGTCTCAGCGACAGCGTCAAGAAGCCGGTCCCGATAGTCCCGCAGCGCTCTTTCCTCTTCCGACGGGATCTCCGGCTGCTCTTCCCATTCTTCTGATACAGGAACCAGACGCAGCGGATGCGGGCTTGTCAGAATCAGTCTCGCTGCTTCCTCACAAGCCATTCCCAGTCCCATTTCAATCCGGTCCGACCAATAGTTGCGAAAGCGGGGATGGTCCGCGCAGATCTGACACAGGGAGTCTTCTCCCTCCAGGAGAATGATCTCGCACAGATTCTGCTCCGTCAGGAAAGGACATCTTTCCTCCGCGGAAAGCACAAAATGGGGGACTGGTTCAGGGGCGATACAGCGTTTCAGCTTTTCTCCCAGCGGGCTGCTCATGTGCCGATACCGCTCCAGCGTCTCCGGATCCACATCGATCTCCCAGCCCACACAGCAGGAATGCCTGCATGCGCCGGCAGCACATCGGAATCCGGCATAATAATCCGGTGCAAATACCTTCATTGCACACATCTGACGTCTTTCCGCCTCCATTTCCAGCATTCTGCCTTTTCGCCGCTCATTTCGCAGTCCGGCTGTTACACACCGCTCCCGTCAGGTCAAACCAATAAATCATGACCTGACGCTTTCCCTCCGCGTACATTTCGTTCTCTTTCGGAATATCCGCTGTTTCGATATATTCTCCTCCGGCAATTTCACAGGTTCGG
>CADBTC010000389.1 GCA_902797445.1 uncultured Eubacteriales bacterium
ATCCATCACCGGCAACTCCACCAACCCCACCCGCTTCCAGCACCCCGTGGCTGGCACCTATAAGAAAGAGCGCTGGGAAGCCGGCAAAAAGTATTTCTCCGTAGCCTCCGGCGGCGGCACCGGCCGTACCCTGCATCCCGACAACATGGCCGCCGGTCCCGCCTCCTACGGCATGACCGACACCATGGGCCGCATGCACTCTGACGCGCAGTTCGCGGGCTCCTCGTCCGTGCCTGCCCACGTCGAGATGATGGGCTTCCTGGGTGCCGGCAACAACCCCATGGTCGGCATGACCGTGGCCGTGGCTGTGGCTGTGCAGCAGGCAATGAACAAGTAATAATCTGACCCGTGAAAACAGCTCCCGAGGGCAACTTCGGGAGCTTTCTTTTCAGCCCCGCGGTCGGACAGCGGAAAGGAGTGCATCACCCATGGATCACGCGGAGGAGGCTCAACGGCTGTTTCGGGAGGGATACAACTGCGCCCAGGCGGTTTTCTGCGCCTTCTGTGACGAGACCGGTCTGAACGTCGATGCGGCAGCGCGACTGTCCTCTTCCTTTGGTGGCGGCATGGGCCGTCTGCGCGAGGTCTGCGGAGCGGTCAGCGGAGCGCTGATGGCCCTGGGGCAGATTCGCGGTTACAGCGACCCGGCCGATCCATCGCTGAAAGCCGCTCACTACCGGGCAGTACAGGAGCTTGCCCGTCGCTTCCGGGAACGGGAGGCTTCCATCGTCTGCCGTGACCTGCTTAAGGGTATACCGGTGCTTCCCGGCGACGTGCCGGAAGCCCGAACCCCTGATTTCTACACCCGCCGTCCCTGCCTCCGCCTGATCGGCGAGGCCGCGGCCATTCTCGACGACATGCTGAAGGAGGAAACCCTATGATCCGGCACATTGTTCTATTTAAAATCAAAGACGAATACAAGGACGAGCTGCCGCAGCTGGTGCGGAATTTCTATTCCATGAAGGGAAAAATTGAAGGCATGACAGACCTGGAGGCCGGTGCTGACGTGTATCACAGCGAACGCTCCTACGACCTGGCCCTGATCACCACCTTCGATACCATGGACGCCTTCCTGGCTTACCAGACGCATCCGGTTCACATGCCGGTTAAAAAGCGTATGCACGAGGTCCGGGAAGCCTCTGTGGCCTGCGACTTTGAGTGCTGAACCCGTTCGCCGCAGGAAGCGAATGAGAACAAAAATCCATCAGACAGCTCTTCAGCAGGAGGAAACACCCGATGAAAGAAGCGGCATTGCGGAAATTGCTCAACGACCTGTCCATGGCGGAAAAAATAGGCCAGCTGGTTCAGCTGCCCGGCTACTTCCAGAATGAAGGCGCGGTCACCGGTCCGGCGGAGGATATGGGCTTAACACAGGACGCTTTAAGGCTGGCGGGCAGCTATCTGTCCATCATCGGTGCAGACAAGATCCGGAAACTGCAGACGGAATTCATGGCGCAGCATCCCCATCACATTCCCCTGTTGTTTATGGCGGATATCATCAACGGATACCGCACGGTGTTTCCCATACCCCTGGCTCAGGGCTGCACCTTCGATCCTGACCTGGTGAAAGAGGGAGCCGCCATCGCCGCCCGGGAGGCCGCTGCATCGGGCATCCAGGTGACCTTCTCCCCCATGGCCGACCTGGTGCGCGACGCCCGGTGGGGCCGGGTGATGGAATCCACCGGTGAAGATCCGTATCTGAACGGCCAGATGGCTGCTGCCATGGTGCGGGGATACCAGGGAAACAGCCTTCAGGAAAAAGGAAACATCGCCGCCTGCCTGAAGCACTTCGCCGGTTACGGCGCGCCGGAGGGCGGTCGGGATTATAATAACGTGGAATTGTCCCCGCGCACCCTGCGGGAGGATTATCTGCCCGCGTATCAGGCCGCCGTGGACGCAGGCTGCGAGGTAGTGATGACCTCCTTCAATACCCTGGACCGCATTCCCTCCGCCGCCAACGAATGGCTGCTGAAGGAAGTGCTGCGCAGGGAAATGGGCTTTGAAGGCATGGTGATTTCCGACTGGAACGCCCTCCAGGAGCTGCTGGCGCACGGCATCGCCGCCGACCAGAAAGAAGCCGCGTTCATTGCCCTGCGGGCCGGGGTGGACATGGACATGACCAGCCCCATCTACATCCGGAATCTGGAGCAGCTGGTGAAAGAAGGCAAGGTACCAGAACAGTGGATCGACGAAAGCGTCTGGCGGGTGCTGACGCTGAAAAACAAGCTGGGCCTGTTCGAGCATCCCTTTAAGGACGCGGACGCTGAAGACGAAAAAACGGTGCTGCTTTCAGACAGCCATCGCCAGGCCGCGCGGGACTGTGCGGAAAAATCCTTTGTCCTTTTGAAAAACGAGCAACACATGCTGCCCTTGCAGGGAGACGAAGCCGCTTTCATCGGCCCTTATGTGGATCATCCGTATCTGAACGGAGCCTGGTCCATCTTTGCCGACGATCAGGATACCGTCACAATCAAAGCGGCGCTTTCCCGTCATCCCAAAACAGCGAACGTGCCCGTCGCTCCCGGCTGTCCCATCAGCGATCCGGATCAGCCGGTCATGGGCTTCCAAAGGGCAGTTCCTCCGGATGACATGGATGCTGAAGCAGCCCTGCTGGAAGCGGTCAGTCTGTCGAAGCAGGCGAAAAAGGTGGTCCTCTGCCTGGG
>CADBTC010000390.1 GCA_902797445.1 uncultured Eubacteriales bacterium
CGCCGGGGCTTCGCCGGTTTCCAGGTCGATGACGGACCACTCCACCCCGTCGTTTTTCGCCTTCTGGTTCACCCTCTCCGGGTTGGCAAAGGCCGCCGTCATCTGGACTTTCTTTCCGCCGGTGATCGCCGTTTCCCCGTTCTTCGCGGAAACCGTAATCTCACCGTCCGCCCGGATCAGACTCGCTTCGGATTCATCGTATACGACGTGTTCGGCAAGCCGGCGCATGTCAGCCAAGGTGACCCTGGGCATATTGTCCGGATCGACGACAGTATCGGTAAAGATCAGTTCCGCCGCAAGGGATGTGGCATCCCGAATCATAAAGAGGTAGCCGAAGGGGAGAACCTTTCCACTCTTAAACCCGAGGGTTCCGGTGCCAATTAAAACCGGTTTATCCTGAACGTCCAGGATCTCTTCAGCTTCAACTGTTTTCTCGCATTTTCCAAAGTTATAATATCCCAAGTGTTCTGCGGCGAACTCTCTCAGGTAAGCTTCTTCGGCTTCCCTGTCCGGAAAGAATTGCCCGCTGCCAACGATATAGAGCAGTCCTGGCCAGTATGAGACGTTCTGCCAGTAATCCCGGCGCAGACGGGAGACAAGTATATTCATGATATTATTCGGTGTATATGACTCATATTCACCGGTCTCGGCGGAAAACACGGGGACGGAGTATTCGGAGCCATACATAAATCCCCTGTTTTCCAGAGGAATGTCCGCAATCGCGCCTTCATTAACCGTGCCGGACAGGACGGCAGGCGTCTCGATGGCCTCCTCCGCCAGAGCGGTGGGCAGAAGGCCCAGCGCCAGCACAGCGGCCAGTATCAGGGACAGAAACCGCATTCCAAAGCTTTTCCTCATGTTGATACCCTCCATATAAAACTTGCAGAAACACGTACCCCGGCAGTCGCAGGATAAGCCAGGGCATCCCCTGCCCCCCTTCCGATCCCGCTCACGGGGTCATGTCACTTTACGCTATTATAAACAATCCGTTTCATCCATTGTTGCCACTTTTTCCTGCTGGCTGTCGCCGTGCTGCAGGAACACGAGTCTCAGTACCTCCCGGCCGTGATTCAATGTCTCGCCATCCAGGCATCATTGATCTCCACAAAAGTATATCCGTATGAATTCGCCAGCGTCTGGGCTGCACTGCCGGCATACCCGAAGATAGTGGTTACACTGCTGCCCGCGAAGGGATCGTCGCAGATCGTAATCACGGAGGCGGGTATGACCACTGCCTCGGCGCTGATCCCGCAGAAAGCATCCTCCTCGATGGCGCTCAGTCCGGCAGGAAGGAAGAGGATGGGTTCCGAAGTCTCCAGCACGGCGAAGGCAATTCCCGCCCTGGTCGCATAGGTTTCAGCGGTAGAGCCTGCCCAGCCCCATAGCGTGAAGGAAGGGTCGCATCCATAGAATGTATCGTATCGATTAAAGTTGTTTTCGAAAGTACAGTTGGGATTCAGAATAGTTGCGCTGCGCAGACTGCTGCATTGATAAAAAGCAAGGCTTTCGATGCTGGTCACGCCTCGCGGGACGGTAATTTGCGTCAGGCCGGCACAATGTGAAAACGTATCGCGCTCGATGGTCGTCACACCTTCCGGAATCGTGATGCCGGTCAGGCTGGCACAGCCCTGAAAGGCGCGGGATCCAATGCTGGTCACGCCTTCCGGAATGTTAATCTCTGCCAGACTGGAACACCCGTAAAACATGTCCGAACTGATTTCGGTCATGCTTGCCGGAAGGACGGCGCTGATCAGTCCGGTGCAGCCCATGAACGCGCCTGTATCCGTGGAGGTCATGCCATCCGGAAGGGTGACAACCGTCAGACTGGTACAATTCATAAACGCACGGTAGCCGATACTGACCACGCTTCCGGGAATGCTGACGTTGGCCAGGCTTCTGCAGTCAAGAAAAGCACACATATGTATACTGGTCACGCCGTCCGGAATCGTCAGGCTGGTCAGGCTGGTGCAGCTGTAAAATGTGTTATCGCCAATAACTGTCACATTCTTTGGGATGCTGATGCCAGTCAGGCTGGTGCAGTACTTGAAAGCAGCGCTTATATCTGTTACGCTGTCCGGAAGGGTGACATCCGTCAGGCCGCTGCAGCCGCAGAATGCACAGCTGATGCTGGTCACCCCCTCCGGGACGTTAACATGGGTCAAGCTGGAACAATCGTTGAAAACCCAGTCCAGTCGGGTAACGTTCCTGGAAATGGTAACATCCGTCATACCCTCACAGCCGGAGAAGGCATGCGTGCCAATTTTGGTCACACTGTCCGGAATGGTCACCCTGGTCAGAGCGGCACAGCCGTAAAAGGCCTTCTCGCCGATGCTGGTTACACGCTCCGGAATCGTGATATCGGTCAGGCTGACACAGCCTTCGAACGCATATTCGCCTATATTGACCACGCTCTCCGGAAGAATGATACCATTCAGAGCGGCGCAGCCGGAAAAGATGCCGGTGGGTATTTCTTTTGTACCGTTCGGGATAGCGCCGCCGGTCAGGCTGGCACAGTTATAAAAAGCATAGTTTCCAATACTGGCCACGCTTCGGGGAATATTCACACTGGTCAGACGGGTACAGCCTGCGAACGCGCGGCCTCCGATACTGGTTACGCCGAAAGGAAGGAGCAGGCTGGTCAGGCTTTCGCAGCCTTCAAAAGCGCCGGAGCTTATGCTGGTCAGCGCGTCAGGAATGTTTACACTGGTCAAATGAGTACATCCATGGAAAACATCATAGGAAAACGATGTCACCCCGTTTGGAACGGCGGCGCTGAGCAGGCT
Source organism: uncultured Eubacteriales bacterium (assembly GCA_902797445.1). Taxonomy (GTDB): domain Bacteria; phylum Bacillota; class Clostridia; order Christensenellales; family Aristaeellaceae; genus Aristaeella. The sequence goes on from CADBTC010000390.1 coordinate 2,784, forward strand.
GGCACAACCGAAGAAAGCGCCCTCGCCGATGTAATTTACACTGTCCGGAATCGATACGGCTGTCATCCCGGCACAGTCGTGAAAGGCATAGCTGCCAATTGTCAGCACACCGTCCTCGATCACAGCAGACTGAATCCTGTCCCTCAGATCATACCAGGGAGCATGCGTCCCCCAGCTGTAAGACGGCATATACCCAGCGCCGCGGATGGTCAGCGTATTGGTGGAGTGGTCAAAGCTCCAGGTCAGATCATTTCCGCAGGAGCCGCCGTCAGAGAAGTCTTCGTTAGCGACACCGTCACTCACCATGGTATAGCCCCCTCCACTCCAATAAGAAACAGGGACTTTTGTGGCGGCCATCGCGGTGGACGCAAACAGCGTAAACACAAGGATTAACATGATCATCCCGCCCGTTTTTTTCATGGTGTCCTTCACCTCTTTCTGATCCCGCATACCTGTTCGGTATGATTTACCGTAATTATAAGCAATCCGTTGTACTTGTCAAGGATCCCGCATACCTGTTCGGTATGATTTATCGTCATTATAAGCAATCCGTTTCATCCGTTGTTGCCACTTTTTCCGTTTTTTATGCCACTTTTTCCTTTTCCCTTGACTTGCAACTTCACCGTATTTTAATATTGAAATCGTTAAAACAATGCTTGGGTGAGGGAGGCACTGACTGTGGGAAAATCCATAAACCCGGATCCGGCAGATCATCTTCTGACCCTCAAAAACCTGTATCGTATGTTGACCCAACCGGATTATCCGGTTCATTCCTATGCCGTTTTCCCGGAAAAATACCTGCACGGACAGACGCTGACCAGCTTCTGGTATGCGTTGCTGCGGGACGGGCTGCCCCAGGAGATTGATCTCTCTCTTTTTGACACCAGCGAACGCCGCAGCCGCTCCCTGACCAAGCTGCTGAACAGCACCGGCAACGCCGGCTTTCTGGGAAAGTGGTATGACGATCTGTCCGCCAGGCTGAATCAGGAGCTCCTGACCGGGCTGATCCAGGCGTGGATGGATCGGCTGGAAACCTGGCAATACGCGCCTGAATCGCTCAGCTTCCGGCTGAATACCTGGCTGCAGGCGCTCCTTGCCGAAGACACGCTGACCCGTTTTTTTCTCGGGCTGGCGGAAAGCCTGTCCGCCGACACGGATACTTCGCTTCTGTTCCGGCATGGACTGCTGCTGAGCTGGCTGACCCTCTACGCCCTGTACGGCAGCCGGATGCAGGATGTGCGGCTGAACCGCCTGCGCGCGGAAACGGAAGGGCGCCCGCACGCCGAGCTTTATCGGCTTTATGCCTATCATCATCTGGCCCGGCAGCCGCGGGTAATCTCGGAACGTCAGGGCGCGCTGTGCGTGCAGCCTCTGCCGCCCAGCGCCTTCTTCGGGCGGACCAAAGAGCTGGCGCGGGGGGCGGATATCATGCATTCGGGCGGGAAGCTCATTGTCCGGGGAATCGGCGGCATCGGAAAAACGGAATTTGTCCGACAGCTGCTGTCCCTGCTTTCCCGGAGCCGAATCTGGACCCGGCTGGCTTTCGTGCAATACGAGGGAAACCTGTCCGTCAGCCTTGCGCAGGCGTTTCCGGATCTGAGGGATATCCCGTCGCAGAATCTGCTTTCCGAGGCGCGCCGGCTGCTGGAACAGCGGGACGCCGGAAAGACGCTGCTGTTGATGGACAACCTGGATGAAGCCGCCGCCCAGGATCCCGAACTTTCCCGTCTCGCCTCCTGGGGCTGCGATATCATCATCACCACCCGGCAGACGCCGCTGGAGGGGTTCGCTGTGCTGACGCTGAGCGGCCTTTCAAAGGACGACAGCGAGCAGCTGTTCTATCATCATGACGCGCAGGCCTAGGGACAGAAAAAAGATGTGGATGCCCTTTGCGCCTATTCTCAGGGGCATCCCCTGGCCATCACGCTTTTCGCGAATCTGTGCGGCCGGCGCTACTGGCCAGTCAGCAAACTGCTGCGGCTGCTGGATGAGCATGGACTATCCGATCTTTCCTATGTCCATCAGGCATCCTCCCTGAGGCTGGTGGATGTATTCGAGCGCACTTTTTCCACCGCTTCGCTCACAGGGTCTCAGACCGCCCTGATGCGGCTGATTTCGCTGCTTCCCTATCAATACTGGCTGCCGGACACGCTTGTGCGTTATGCCGGGGATATTCATACCGACGGAGATACCCTGGCGGACAGCTGCCAGATGCTCTGCGATCTCGGTTGGCTTCTGTCCGGTCCCGAAGGGTACGCGATTCATCCCCTCATCGCGGAAACCGTTACGCTGCAGCATCTCCGCGCCGACGAATTTCCCCGGCTCTGCGAGGCGATGCTGGACGCTGCGGACGAGGAAGACGATCTGTCTCACCGGGTGCTTATCTCCTGTGTGCTGCGGCTGAGCGAGCTGAATCTGACCCTGGTCCGCGCACTGGCCCGGGTAGAGCAGCTGCTCGGCCGGACCAGCGGCATTTATCTCCCGGACAAAATGTATGCCCTCCAGCGGCATTTTCTGGACACACAGCCCCACGAGCCCGCGGACGAAACCGATTACTGGCTGGCCCTGGGCACTCGGGATATCGTGACCTACAGCACCGTGGAACACCTGGGCAGCTATCTGGAGCATATCCTGGAGATGGGGCGCGGCAGCGTCCGGCATAGAATCGCCCTCTATACCATCCTCGAATATGCCGCAGACGGAAAAGACCCCGAAATCGTGGACCGGGTGTTTGAGATGATGGGGCCCGATGCGGACAGCGAGGAAATGGTGGACTACCTGATTTCCTTCAGCGCCCGGCAACGGAAAGGCATGCACGATCCCGCCGGAGCCATCGCGTCCCTGAAAAAGGCGGAATCCCTGCTTGACCGGATGCGGGAACACAGCTCCCTGCGGCGTTCAAGCCTGCTGTATCGCTGGGCGGTCAGCGAGCTGGATCTGTCCAGGCCTGAGCAGGCCCGGCCGCTGCTGGAGCACTGCCTGAAGATGATGGCGGAAAACGGACGCTCCGACCACAGCGCAACCGTCATGTCCACCCGCAATACATACGCCTACACGCTGACGCAGCTGAAGGAATATGACGCGGCGCTCCGTGAATACGCACATCTGAAGGAGCTGTACGCGCAGCAGCAGCGGGAGCACTCCTCCGGTTACAGCTCGCTGTGCAACAATATGGCTGTTCTGCTGGATCAAATGGGAAGGTACAGCGAAGCGAAGGACGCGATCACGGAAGCCCTGCAAATCGATGAGGGGCTTTCCCAGGCGGATGCCTTTCTCGCCGCGCATCTGCGAACCGCCGGGCTTGTTCTGGCCCACTGCGGGGCCTACCGGGAAGCGGCCACCCATGCCGAGAAAGCAATGGTCCTGCGCCGGGCCGCCTTTGGCGCGGACTCGCCCTGGACAGCCGACGCGGCGGCTGTGCTTGCCCTGTCCCGGGCGCACCTGGATCCCCCGCGGGACGCGCTGGTTCTGGTCCGCACCGCCCTCGAAACAATGAAAGCCTCCTGGGGCAGCGGCCACCGCTACGTCGTCACCGCCGAAAAAATTCTGGCCGAAATCGAAGCCATGTGCAAATAAAAGGAGACAGGGGACGGTTCTTCTCCTTTTTCAGTTAATCCTCGAAAAGCCTGAGAACGATATCCTATTTCGTAAGCCGAACGTATATTTCTCTTCTTTCCTGTCAAACAAAAAGAAGCATGATCAGAGCCGGGCCGCATTCATGACACGGGGATGATGTTTTTGAAAACATTAAAACGGCTGGAACGCCTGCGACGAAAGGATTCCAGCCGTTTATATTTTGAGAGAGCTGCTTCTCCGTCTCTTTTTTTGAAAAGTGCAAAATGACTGAGGCCCTTATCCCTGAAAGCTTTTCAGCTCACGCGTTTTTGTTCCGCCGGATAGCCCTGACAATCGCGTGAAAAGACAGGAGCAGAACCGCCACCCAGACGGCAGCGCTGGTCAAGGCCGTCAGGGGCAGCATGTCCGGGTCGGATCCCTCCGAATTGACCATAATCAGGGTGTTCTGGAGCGTCAGGATCGATACAAGCGCATCGATAAAGCTGATGGTCCGCAGCAGCCAGACCAGGCTGTTCGTCGATGCTTTCCGTTTTCGCAGATTGACGGACGCCATCGTGATCTTATAGGTCGTATACGCCGCCATCGCGATGGCGGGGATCAGCGTCATGTTCACCGGCTTCTGCTGTCTGACCATGATCGCCGCAGGGACAACCAGACATATATTCAGGAATAACAGCAGGAACGACGACGCGACGCAGATCCTGTTTCTCGCCGTTTCCGGCGATTTGCTGCGCGAAGTCTTTCTTTCCGCTGCAATAATGATTCCGCGCAGGAGCACCAGAACGATATAGTAAATACAAATCGTGCCGTACCACAGGGAGCGGTGGGTTATGCCGAGAAAGCCGTTATACAGGGCAAAAGCAACCGTCACCGCGAGCGATCCGGACGCGTTCAGAAAGGTCTTGAAATCGTATTCGGTTCTCCATCTGCGCAGGAAGCGCTTGGCTGTTTCCATCTGTTTTCCTCTTATTTCAGCTCACCCCAGCGCCGCGGCCCATTTCGCCGCTCGTTTTGTTCATCGGTATCCCGCTTCACGTTGGACGTTCCCCTTTTCGGGATGCGACGGAGAAAACTTATTTGAGAATCGGTTTCCAGTTATCCGCCGTGTCGAGATACAGCTCCGCGTGGTCTTTCTCATCCATGACCCGCAGAATCCCATCCATATTCCAGATCCAGTTCATCTGCAGAACCTCCTCCTTTTCCGCCCAGAAAACCCTTCCTTCGTCAGACGAGGAAAGTTCGCCTGAAAAGTCGTCCGCCTTGAACAAAAACACAATGTATCGGGAACCGTCCTCGTTGATCCATTCCTTTATGCCGCAAAGCTGCGGATTCTCGATCGTAAGACCGGTTTCCTCCTTCATCTCACGGATGACGGAATCCACAATCGGCTCATGTGCTTCCACATGGCCGCCGGGGAAAACAATCCCATTGCCCCATTTGCTGATCTTGTCTTCCACCAAGACCTTCGATCCGTTCTGAATCATGCACATATTGGTGAGGATCACGCTCTCCGGAATGTCCATTTTCCGATTCCCCTTTCTCTTTCTCAAAATTGCATCTATACTATTCCACAGTTTATGGGGCAGTTCCTGCGAGGCCGCAACGCAATGGCGGATTCAGCATGAACCTATATCTTGACAAACGGAGGATATCAGTTAAAATGAGCGCAAATGAGCGGATTCTCACGGATAAAAAAGGCTGAGCCGTGAGCAGGCAGACACAGCATCTTAACGCGAAGCATATGATTTTCCAAAGGAGAGAATCTGTATGGCGGATATAAATAAAAACGTCTTCCAAAGGCTGATCAGCGGCAGAAACCTGTTCTCCCCGAAAGCGGCATCTGCTCCTGCGCCTCAAACGTCCTGGATCAATCCACTGGATGTGCATCCAGGCGCCGGCGTCAATCCAAACCAGATCAAAGCCCTGGAGCAAGCCAAATGGTATTTTAAGCCGAAACGCGGGCTGGCCAATGATTTCATTTTCCCCGCTTCCCTGCTGAGCGAATTGGATGATGTGAGCAGGAAGCAGATAGAGCTGGCTGTGATTCAAAGATGCAATGATGGAGATTCCCGTTTTTTTGATGCGCTGGAAAACGTGAAATCCTGCAATCCAATGGACGAAATCAACCCGGCACCGTTCGCAATGCATGACGATGATTATTCCCACCGCAGCAGGCTGCTGAAAGCGCTTTACCTGAATGTCCACGAAATTCCCATTCTGCTTATTCTGCTCAAAATGGCCGCATTCAGTTCAATAGCACTTTACCGCCTGGCTTCTGCGGTTCAAAATACAGATTGGGATTCCATCGATACAACGTCCGATCTGTATCAGTTGTTTCTCCGGGCACTCAAGACCTTCACCTGCATCAAGCGGGAGAGCATTCGAAGGTACTATATCTATGATATGATTTGCAAATCCAATCTGAAGCAGGAGGCTTCAACCCCTTTTTTGTCCCTGCAGGATTTGTCCTTCTTCACGGCTCCCGACCCCTGGACCAGCCGCAAAGGCAGCGATCCCCTGGTGTTCTACAAAGCGCTGCAAAAGCGGGCGCTCTATCTGCAAACAAAAGATCTGATGCACCTCAAAAACATGATGGGTGAAGCGCTGCGTTATCCGGAAGTGTATGACGTGATCACCTATATGAGGGAAAGCAAAGAACTGGATAACAGCCAGTATGAAAATCTTTGCAGTTCTGTGAAAGTGCAGATGTAAAGCCGGATACAGACCGCCAGTTGGATCTGCTGCCTGACCTTCTGAGGGAGTTCAGCAGTCCCGGAACAAGACAAAAGAACCGTCCCCATGTCTGAAATCTTTGTCTTCAGAAGATGCAAAAAAACCGGAAGCCTTTTCACAGCTTCCGGGTAAGTGGCTCAGATAGGACTCGAACCTATGACACTCCGGGTATGAACCGAATGCTCTAGCCAGCTGAGCTACTGAGCCATGTGGTTGCGGGGGTGGGACTTGAACCCACGACCTCCGGGTTATGAGCCCGACGAGCTGCCAAACTGCTCCACCCCGCG
>CADBTC010000391.1 GCA_902797445.1 uncultured Eubacteriales bacterium
GAGGACGGCGTCACGGTGGTGACGCTGAAATAAGGCCGGCGCGAAGGCGCGAGGAGAACGAAAACATGAAGGATAAACCGAACATCCTGGTGGTGGACGACGACCCCAATATCGCCCAGCTGGTGGCGCTTTATCTGCAGAAGGAAAACTACGAGGTGCGCACGGTCTCCCGGGGGGACGACGCGGTGAATGAATTCGGCCGCCTGCCGCCGGATCTGATGCTGCTGGACGTGATGCTGCCCGGAATGGACGGATACCAGGTGCTGAAAAGCGTCCGCAAAAGCAGCCGGATACCGGTCATCATGCTGACGGCCCGGGACGAGACCTTCGACAAGGTGCTGGGGCTGGAGCTGGGGGCGGACGATTACATCACCAAGCCCTTCGATCCCAAGGAAATGGTGGCCCGGGTGAAGGCGGTGCTCCGCCGGACCCAGGGCGAAGAGGAAGAGCTGAAAAACGATCTGCATTTTCCGGGGCTCACGGTCAGCATCGCGTCCTATTCCGTCTACTATGAGGGAAAAAAGCTGGAGATGCCCCCCAAGGAGCTGGAGCTGCTGGACTTTCTGGCCCACTCGCCCAACCAGGTCTTTACCCGGGAGCAGCTGCTCAAGCAGGTATGGGGCTTCGACTTTTTCGGGGACAGCCGGACCGTGGACGTGCACATCAAGCGCATCCGGGAGAAGCTGCCGGACTGCGAAAAATACGGATGGGATATCCACACGGTCAGAGGCGTGGGATATCAGTTTGAGTTAAAAAAATGATGAATGAAAAACTGCTGGGGGCCGTTCGGTACTTCACCCGGGACACGGGCATCATGGACGGAATGGCGGCAGCCTGCGGCAAGGGAAGCCTGCGGGCGTACGCCTATGACGGCCGGGAGATCGGAAGGGACACGCTCTATGACCTGGCGTCGGTGACGAAGCTGTTTACCGGCATCGTGATGATGCGCCTGTGGGAGGAGGGCCGGCTGGAGCCGGACCGGCGGATCACCTGGTACTGCCCGGCGTTCCGGCATCTGGGGACGGTGACGGTGGAGCAGCTGGCCGCCTTCCAGCGGCGGATCCAGACCCCGGAGCGGGTGGACGCCCAGAAAACCCGGGAGGAGGCCCTCCGGTGCCTGCTGGAAGCCCGGGACGCGGGCCCCACGGGGCAGCGGGCCTATTCGGACATCCCGGCGATGATCCTGAAATACGTCCTGGAGGCGGCGGCCGGCGAAAGCCTGTATGCCTGCATCCAAAGGATCATTCTGACGCCGGCGGGAATGACGGAAACCTGGGCGAAGGTGCCGGAGGAGCGGCGGGGTGACTGCCTGCTCTACGGGCCGGAATACCGGATCGAGGGGGAAGCCTGGATCTGCCGCCCGGCGCCGGAGCGGGGCATTCCCCACGACCCGAAGGCCGGCATCCTGCAGGGGGACAGCGGGGACCTATGCGGGCACGCCGGGCTGTTTTCCACCCCCTGGGATCTGGAAAAGATGGCGCTGGCGCTGCTGTCCGGCCGGATCCTCAGCCGGGAAAGCCTGCGCCGCCTTGCCGTGAACCGGACGGGGCGGATGCTTCCCTCCGGGGAGCATACCCAGTATCTGGGCTACATGTGCTATCTGAAACACCCGAACCAGTATTATTCGGAGATTCCCGCCGCGATGGGGCCTTCCGCCTTCGGCATCGGGGGCTTTACGGGAAATCATTTCAGCGTGGATCCGGAGGCGGGGCGGTACACCCTGTATCTGGGAAACCGGGTGCAGGACCGGCTGACGGTCCTGATCCCCCCGAAGGGTAAAAGCCGGGCGGATTACGGCCTGACGGAGGAAGGCCTGGGACGCATCCGGTGGACGGACGGAAGCGTGCATTATTCCTCGGCCAATTATGTGCACCAGAAGGATGCACACTTCCATCGGGTCGTGGAGGAAATTCTGAATGCGTAAGACACCCGGCCCGGCGGGCTCTGCCGGGAAACCGGGTTGAAGGAAGGAATGGATGAACAGCCTCTTTGCGCGGATCATGGCGGTGATGCTGAGCGTGATCCTGATTCTGACGGTTGCGCTGAGCCTGCTGAGCTATTACAGCCTGCGGGAGCAGCGGATTTCCGCCCGGCTGGACTATCTGTCCAGCGAGGCGTCGGATATCGCGGACCTGGCGGCGGATATGAACAGCAGCTATACCAGCCTGCTGTTCCAGTCCTCGCCCCAGAAATACCTGAACTGGAAAGCGCAGAAGGTCAACGATGAGTTCGGCGCCTATATCGCGGTGGTGGACCGGTGGGGCCGGGTCATGGACAACCTGCAGACCGCCTACAGCGAGGATCCGGACTTTGTCGCCAGCCTGAGCGGGGAGGAGATTTCCGCCGCGCTGACCCGGGTGCTGTCCGGGGAGCAGATCCGCGTCCGGGCGGACAGCGGCACGGCGCCCACCTTCACGGTGGGAGTGCCCTTTCAGCAATACGGAACGGTGACGGGGGCTGTCCTGATCCAGACCCGGGTGCAGCGGATCCAGAGCGGCATGGAGGACCTGCTGTTTCAGGTTATCGGCATGGCCCTGCTGGCCATGGCGCTGAGCACGGTGGCGGTATGGCTGGTGGTCCGGAGCATGATGAAGCCCCTGGGCAGCCTGACGGAGGCGGCCCGGGCGATGGGGGAAGGGGACTTCAGCCGGCGGGTGGATGAAAGCCGGGGAGATCCCCAGCTGCAGCAGCTGAGCAGCACCTTCAACAGCATGCGTACCCAGCTGCAGAAGCTGGAGGAGAGCCGGCGGGA
>CADBTC010000392.1 GCA_902797445.1 uncultured Eubacteriales bacterium
ACAAGAGCAAGAAGAACTATCATCGGACGCAGGGCCATCGTCAGCCCTACACCAAGGTGGAAATCACCGCGATCAACGCGTAATGATTACCGCCATCCTGTATCGGAGAAACGGGCAGTATACGGGGTACCGCTCTGAAGGGCACAGCGGATACGCGGAAGCCGGGAGCGATATCATCTGCGCGGGGCTCTCCATTCTGGAGTCGACCTGCGTGAATGCGCTGGAAAGCCTGCTGGACGTCAGGGTACCGCTGAAGGTAAAGGAAGAAACGGGGCTGCTGTGCTTCGATCTTCCCGCGCTGGAGGGGGAGAAGGCATCGGGGGCGCAGCTCCTGATGGGCGCCCTGGGGCAGGGATGCTCCGATTTACAGGAAGCGTATCCCGGATATGTGAAATTCGAAATCAGAGAACGGAGGAAATCACCATGATGAAGCTGAATCTTCAACTGCATGCGCATAAAAAAGGAATGGGCTCCACCCGGAACGGCCGCGACAGCGAGTCCAAGCGGCTTGGGCCGAAGCGGGCGGACGGCCAGCTGGCTCTGGCGGGCAACATTCTGGTCCGGCAGCGGGGAACCAAGATCCATCCCGGGCTGAACGTGGGCATCGGCAAGGATGATACCCTTTTCGCCAAGGAGACGGGCATCGTCCGGTTTGAGCGCCTGGGCCGCGACAAGAAGCAGGTTTCTGTGTATCCGGTGGAAACCGCGGCCGAAGCTCAGTAAGCTTACGCTACAGGGATATTCGTGGGCTCTTGCGCGGCAAGGGCCCATTTTTATTTAGACGGGGGGAAAGAACATGACGCAGACAGGGAAAAAGAAAACCTTCTATATCAGCACACCCATTTATTATCCGTCGGACAATCTGCACATCGGGCACGCCTACTGCTCCACGGCGGCGGACTGCATGGCCCGCTTCAAGAAGCTGACGGGATACGATACCTTCTTCCTGACCGGGACGGACGAGCACGGGCAGAAGATCGAGAAGAAAGCCGCGGCCCAGGGGGTTACGCCCCAGGCGTATGTGGATCACATCGTCGCGGGGATCAAGGATCTGTGGAAGCTGATGGATATCGAATATGATGATTTCATTCGCACCACGGACGACCGGCACGTGAAGGCCGTGCAGAAGATCTTCCGGCAGCTGTATGACCAGGGGGACATCTACAAGGCGGAATACGAGGGATGGTACTGCACCCCCTGCGAAAGCTTCTGGACGGAGCTGCAGCTGAAGGACGGGAAATGCCCGGACTGCGGACGCCCGGTGGAAAAGACGAAGGAAGAAAGCTATTTCTTCCGGATGAACAAGTATGCGCCCTGGCTGATCCAGTATATCGAGGAGCATCCCGACTTCATTCAGCCGGCCAGCCGGGCCAACGAGATGCTGAACAACTTCCTCCGGCCCGGGCTGCAGGATCTGTGCGTCAGCCGGACCAGCGTCAAATGGGGCATCCCGGTGGACTTTGATCCGAAGCATACCGTTTACGTATGGATCGACGCCCTGTCGAATTACATTACCGCCCTGGGGTATGGGACCGAGCATGACGAACTGTACCGGAAATACTGGCCGGCGGATGTGCATCTGGTGGGGAAGGAAATCGTCCGGTTCCATACCATCTACTGGCCCATTATGCTGCATGCCCTGGGGCTGCCGCTGCCGAGGCAGGTGTTCGGCCACGGCTGGCTGGTCATCGACGGAAAGAAGATGGGCAAATCCGTTGGGAACGTGGTGGATCCGGTGGTGCTGTGCAACCGGTACTCCAGCGACGCGGTGCGCTATTTCCTGATGCGGGAGATGCCCTTCGGCAGCGACGGAGAGTTCACCCTGAAATCCATGCTGACCCGGATCAACGCGGATCTGGCCAACGACCTGGGCAACCTGGTCAGCCGGACCGTGGCCATGATTGAGAAATACTGCGGCGGGAAGATTCCCGCGCCTGGTGCCGCGGAGGAAATCGACAGGGCGCTGTGGGAGCTGGCGGAAAAGATGCCCGGAAAGGTGGAGGAGCAGGTCAACGCGTTCCAGTTCTCCGCCGCCCTGCAGGAGATCTGGAAGCTGATCGGCGAATGCAACCGCTATATCGACCAGACCCAGCCCTGGGTCCTGGGCAAGAGCGAGGAAGGTATGCCCCGGCTGGCCACCGTGCTGTATACGCTGGCGGAGTGCGTACGGCGTGTTGCGGTCTGCGTCAGCTTCGTCATGCCCCGGACGCCGGAGCGGATTTTTGCCCAGATCGGCGTGGAAGACGATGATCTGAAGAGCTGGGATTCCGTGAACCGTCCCTTTGCCGTGCTGCCCGCCGGGCTGCAGGTGAAGAAGGGCGAGGCCCTGTTCCCCCGGCTGGATATCCAGAAGGAAATCGACCGGGACGCGGAAGCCGGCGAGGACGCGGCGAAAGCGGCGGAAAAAGCGGCGAAGGATGCGGCCAAGGCGGAAAAGAAGGAACAGAAAGCCGAGAAGAAGGCCGAAAAGAAAGCCGAAAAACCCGCTGAACCGGAATTCCCGGCGGAGATCGGCATCGAAGCCTTCGATCAGTGCAAAATGCAGGTAGCCCGGGTGCTGGAATGCCAGAAGGTGGAGAAGAGCAATAAGCTGCTGCAGTTCCGCCTCAGCTTCGGCAAGGACGGGGAGCGCACCATCCTCAGCGGCATCGCGAAGTATTACGCGCCGGAGGATCTGGTGGGCAAGCAGGTCATCGTGCTGGCCAACCTGGCGCCCCGGAAGATCATGGGCGTGGAGAGCCAGGGCATGATCCTCTCCGCCCTGGACGACAAGGGCGAATTGCGGCTGCTGAGCGTGGGCGAGGGCGTGGAAGACGGCGCCATCGTCGGTTAAATCAGAGCAAAGGAAGCATCATGGAGCTTTTTGACAGCCATTGCCATGTGAATGAGGACCGCTTCGACGAGGACCGGGAGGAAGTGCTCTCCCGGATGGCGGAATACGGTATCACCCGCTACGCGGTCATCGGGTCGGACATGGCGACATCCGAAGCCTGCGTGGCCTACCGGGCGGCCCACGGAAACGCGTGCTGCGCCGTGGGCATCCATCCCCACGAAGCCAAGGGATACAAGGAGGGGGACCTGGACCGGCTGGCCGCCTGGATCCGGGACGGATCCGCCCAGGCGATCGGCGAAATCGGCCTGGACTATTACTACGATCTGAGCCCCCGGGATACGCAGCGGGAAGTCTGCCGGATACAGATGGAGCTGGCCTGGGAATTGGGAACGGCGGTCGCCTTCCATGTCCGGGATGCCCACGGGGATATGCTGGATATCATGAAGAGCATGAAGGGTCACCTGACGCCGGGCATCCTGCACTGCTTCAGCGGCAGCGCGGAGATGGCGAAGGAATACCTGAAGCTGGGATATCATATCTCCTTTGCCGGGCCGGTGACCTTCAAAAAGGCCCCAAAGCTGCAGGAGGCAGCGCGTATCGTTCCGAAGGAGCGGCTGCTGATCGAAACCGACAGCCCCTATCTGGCGCCCGAGCCGGTGCGGGGCCGGCGGAATGAACCGACGAACGTGCGGTTTGTGGCCGCGAAGCTGGCGGAGATCCGGGAGGAGCCGCTGGAGGAGCTGGCGGCATATACTTATGAAAACGCCCTGCGCATCTATGGACTGA
>CADBTC010000393.1 GCA_902797445.1 uncultured Eubacteriales bacterium
ATCCTTCGGAGGCCGTGTCTTATAGCTTAACGAGCATCGGAGCGCGCCGTCGCGCTCCATCAGCCAGGGAGCATAGCCCCCTGAATACCCCTAAAGAATGGAGGACGCAAAATGAAAGAAGATGATGAAAAGATGGTCAGGGTCACCATCCGTATGCCTGCCAAGCAGAGAGATCAACTTGCAAAACGGGCTGAAAAGGCAGGCGTGCCCATGGCCGAATATGTCCGGAGCGTGCTGACAAAAAAGGTGCTGGCCATAGAGCCGCCCGATGAGCTCTGGCCGCTTATGGAGATGCTGTACAGCATCCACGACATGCTCCTGCGCATCCGGAAGCCAGAGTTCACTGAGGCGGCGCAGCGGCTGGAGCAAGCGATCCTGGACCTGCAGACCACGCTGACCGAACCGAGGAAGGCGGCCTCCTGATGGCGACCACAAGCCTGTGGCACATCCAGGGCCACCTCCGGAACTTGGTAGACTACGTGGAGAACCCGGAGAAAACCTACCCGGAGCTGCAAGACCTCTGGGACGCCTCCCGCTATGTCCAGCGCCCGGCTGCCACGGCGGACGGCCACTATGTCACTGCCATCAACTGTCTGAAGGAGACGGCGCTGGAACAGATGATCCTGACCAAGCGGCAGTACGGCAAGACCGATGGGTATATCGCGTTCCACGGCTACCAAAGCTTCAAGCCCGGCGAGGTGACCGCGCAGGAGTGCCACGATATCGGCGTAGCCCTGGCGAAGGAGATGTGGGGCGACCGTTTCCAGATCCTTGTCACGACCCATCTGGACAAGGAGCATCTGCACAACCATTATCTGTTCAACTCCGTCAGCTTCCGGGACGGGAAGAAATACAACTATTCCAAGCCTGAGATGCAGCGGCTGCGGGATGTTTCTGACCGGCTCTGTATTGAACATGGGCTGAGCGTGATCCGCCACACCCATAAAGCTCCGTCGCGCTCCGTGTATTTGGACGAGAAAGACGGAAAACCCACCCGGTACAACGTTTACCTGAATGACGTGTGGGACGCCATTGAGCTAAACCGCAGTCCGAGATACGTGGAGAACTATCTTCGGGAGCTGGGCTATATCACGGACTTCACCGGGAAGTACTGGAAGATCCGGCTGCCACAGCACCAACACTTCACCCGGCTGGACACGCTGGATGAGCGGCTGACGCCGGAGTTCATCCGGCAACGCTGCGGTAGCCGCGCCCACTACGGCAACAGCCATGCAGAGATCTCCTATCCCCCCAGAATGCCGAAGGAGCTGGAGCATATCTGGCAGCCCTATGTTCGCACAACCCGTATCTACCGGCTCTACCTCTATTACTGTTATGAGCTCGGCATTCTTCCCAAGGGTACGGCCTACCAGCCAACCAGCCCATTCCTGCGGGAGGAACTTCGCAAACTGGACCTGTATGACCGGGAGACCCGCTTCCTCGCCGGCAGCGGGATCGAGACGTTGGAGGAGCTGCAAGCAGAGATAAGCAAGACACAGGGTGAGATGGATGCCCTGACCGATGAACGAAAGCACGTCACCTACGCCATGCGCCGCGCTTCCCCGGAGAGAAAGGCGGAATTGCAGGAACAGAAAGCTGATTTGACCAAACGCATCACGCCGCTGAGAGAAAAGCTCAAGCTGATGCAGGACATTAAACGCCGGTCCGAACACATCGACCAAACGCTGACCCGCGTATATGAAAGCGAATTGTATCGGGAAAACCACAGCATAAGCAAACGCAGAGAAAACAATGAGAGGAGTTATGAAAGATGAAACCTATAAATGCAATCCCTATTTACAAGCTCCATCCCTTTGAAGGGCATCCCTACAAGGTGCTGGACAACGAGGAAATGAACGAGCTGATCGGCAGCATCCAGGACAGCGGCATCCTGACGCCGTTGCTGGTGCGCCCATTGGAGGGAACGACAGACGAATACGAGGTGATCTCCGGACACCGGAGACTGCATGCTGCACAGAAGGCAGGGCTGGAAACGGTTCCTGCCTTTATTCATGCCATCGACCGGGACGCCGCATCTATCCTGTTGGTGGACAGCAACCTGCACAGGGAACACATCCTGCCCAGCGAAAAGGCGTTCGCCTACAAGCTAAAACTGGAGGCAATGAATCGGCAAGGACAGCGAACCTTTTCCCAAGTTGGGAAAAAGATAAACAGCTATGAGGAGATGGCAGACCAAATCGGTGAAAGCAGAAACCAAATTCATCGCTATATCCGCCTGACCTATCTCATCCCGCCTTTGCTGGACCTGGTGGATCAGAGGCGTATTGCCTTTTCCGTCGGCGTGGAACTGTCCTATCTCCCGGACGAGGCCCAGAATCATTTGGTTGAGCTGATCGACCGTGACGAGGCCACGCCGTCCTATTCTCAGGCGGTGCGGATGCACCGGGAGAACAACGAGAGTTATCCGGCGATCTCCCATGACCGCATCAACGCGATCATGGCCGAGGAGAAACCCAACCAGCGGGAGCAGATCCGGCTGCGCCGGGATGAGTTCAGTAAGTATTTTCCGTTAGGGTATTCTGACCGGCAAATCCACGACGATATCATTGCCGGTCTTGACCTGCTGCGCCGTCAGCGTATCCGGGAACGGAATCGTGACCTGCGATGAAAGGGGGATATTCATGGAAGACAACAAGACCTATGCTTTCGTTCCATCGGAACTTCTTTCTGGCGAAGATACGTTTGAACTGAAGGTCGGCGGAACGACCTACGAGGTCAGCACGCACTTCGATGCAGAGGGCAGACAGAGCGTTCTGGAGCAGTTCATGGCGCTCCTCTTGCAGAAAGCATAACACATTCGACTTTGATAGCCGGGCATCGTACAATGGCAGCAGCCTTTGCGGTGCCCGGTTGTCAGGAAAGGAGTTTTATTTTATGGCAACAACAAAGAAAAATAAGGGGCAGGAAGAAAAAATCACGGCACTGTACGCACGCCTCAGTGACGACGATCCCGAAAATGAAAAGAAAGGCGTAGGCAGCGACAAAGAGTCGAACTCCATACAGAATCAACGCATGATTCTGTATGACTACGCTCGTACTCACGGCTATTTGCATCCACAGTTCTTTTATGATGACGGCGTAAGTGGGACGACATTTGAGCGTCCCGGCTTCAAGAAAATGGAGGAGCTGATTGAGGCAGGCAAGGTGTCTACGGTCATTGTGAAAGATCTCTCCCGATTTGGGCGGAACTATCTGGAGGTCGGCAATTATCTGGAGGTGGTCTATCCCACG
>CADBTC010000394.1 GCA_902797445.1 uncultured Eubacteriales bacterium
GAGCGGAACCGCCGCGGCGACGGCTGCGGTCAGCGCCCGGGGCGGACAGCCCGGCGGCAGGAACCATGGCCAGATGACCCAGACCCCCGGCAACGGCAATAACCAGCAGGTGCAGAGGCCGCAGATGCCCGGTAACGGAAACAACCAGCAGGGCCGGATGCCCCAGATGCCCGGAAACGGCAGCAACAACCAGCAGGGCCAGATGCCCCAGATGCCCGGCAACGGAAACAACCAGCAGGGCCAGATGCCCCAGATGCCCGGCAATGGAAACAACAACCAGGGCCAGATGCCTCAGATGCCCGCGGACGCGCAGAGCGGCGCGACGACGGCTCCTGAGACACCCACTGCGGAACAGGATCAGCAGACGGGTACCCAGACGGAACAGCAGCCCCAGGAAGGACAGACCCAGACGCTGGACGGCCAGAACCAGCTTCCTCCGGCTCCGGGCGGACATGACCGCATGGAACGCAGGGGAGGACAGGCTCCCGGCCGGATTGATCTGAAGAGCTTGGTGGAAAAGGGTATCATCGATGAAGCGACCCTGGCGAAGATCGAGGAATACATGAAGAATAACGCTCCGGCGAAGCCCGGGATGCCCGGGAACGGTCAGGCTCCTGTCAATGGCCAGATTCCGCCTGAAGTACCCGCGGACGGTCAGACATCCACCGACAGCCAGACTCCGCCGGAAGTGCCCGCAGACACCCAGGCCCCGACCCAGGGGGAAGCGCCTGCGAAGGACGATCTGCTCGCCAAGCTGGTGGAAGCGGGAATCCTGACCCAGGAGCAGGCGGATGCGATCGCCAGCCTGCAGGTTGTTACAAGCGATACGGCGGACGCGGAGACGACGGAAACCGCATCCGCGACCTGATAGAAGATGTTCCCAACCGGGAAAGGATCCCGCTTCTGCGGTTATCCTCTTTCCCGGTCGGGAAGAAACGGGAACCAACACAGGCCCCCGAGCAGCATTCGCTGCCTGGGGGCCTGTTTGTGTGCGTGCGCCAGTGCAAAACCGTATCCGGAAACGCTCGGAACAGCTGCGGAAGGTTTGCTTTATTCCGCCTACACTGGCATTTGAAAATTCGTCCGCGCACCAGGAAAGACGGTTGTTTTTTCTTGCACAGGAGGGGAAAATGCAATATAATATAAACAGAAAATCCGCAAAAGAAGCGGATGACAAGACTTTTCATACACGACCGAAAAAGAAAGGAGCGGAACCCATCTATGAAAAAACTGTTCTCCCTGATTCTGGCGCTGATGATGGCGCTGACCCTGACGGCTTCCTTCGCTGAAGGCGCCGCGGAGGCGGACTGGGACAAAGAGACCTATGCGGCGCACGCAGACATCCGGTATGAAATCGGGACCGATTATACCGGCAAGACGGTCATCCTTCACTCCAACGACGTTCATGGACAGCTGGACGGCTATGCGTATATCGCGGGCCTGCGGGATTATTTCAAGAGCCTGGGGGCGGAAGTGATCCTGACCGACTCCGGCGACTTCAGCCAGGGCACCGTCTATGTCAGCTCCACCAAGGGGATGGCCGCGGTGGAAATGATGAACGCGGCGAAATACGACGTGGTTGCGCTGGGCAACCATGAGTTCGACTTCGGCTATCCCCAGCTGATGGAGAACCTGAGCAAGGCGGAGTTCACCACCCTGTGCTGCAATGTGACGCTGGACGAGACCGGCGAGCAGATCCTTCCCGGCGCCACGATTCTGACCACGGAATCCGGTCTGAAGATCGGCTTCGTGGGTGTGGAAACCCCCGAAACGGTGACGAAGGTCAATCCGGGGCTGATCAGCATGATCACCTTCTCCACCTTCGACAAGCTGTATGAGGATACCCAGAAGGCCGTGGATTCCATCCGCGAGGAAGCGGATCTGGTGGTCGGCCTGCTGCACCTGGGTGTGGACGTGGAGTCCAAGGCCAACGGGTATCGCTCGACCGACCTGCTGGAAAAGGTGAAGGGCATCGACTTCGTGCTGGACGGCCACAGCCACACCGTCATGACCGGCGGGCAGAACGGGGAACCCATTCAGTCCACGGGCACGAAGTTTGCCAACATCGGCGTGGTGGTGATCGACAACGAGACCAAAGGCATTGAAAGCAACTTCCTGATTCCCACCTTCCTGGGATCCAAGCTGTACAAATTTGCGCATGTCGACGAAACAACGGATGTTGCGGCTACGGCACAGAAAATCATCGCCGAGACGGACGAGGCCTATAATGCCGTGTTTGCGAAATCCGAAGTCCTGCTCAACGGCGAGCGTGCGCCAGGCAACCGTACGGAGGAAACCAACCTGGGCGATCTGATCACCGACGCGCTGGTCTGGTCCGTGGTCAAGGAAGGCGGCATCGAACAGGTGGAACCCAATGCGGTGGTGGGCATCACCAACGGCGGCGGTATTCGCGCGCCGATCGCGATTGGAGATGTAACCAAGAAGGATATCAATACGGTGCTGCCCTTCGGCAACACGGTGGCCGTGGTGTATGTGACGGGTGCGGAGCTGCTGGAGGCGCTGGAGGCTTCCACCTACTGCACGCCGGATCCCATCGGCGGATTCCCCCAGACCTCCGGTATTACCTGGACGCTGGATACCACGAAAGCCTATGATCAGGGTGCGGTGTACGTGCTGGAAGGCAAGGAGAGCAGCTACTACGCGCCGGCTTCCATCCAACGGGTGACCATTACCGCGATCAACGGCGAGCCCTTCGATGTGAACGCGACCTACGCCGTGGTGACCAATAACTTCTGCACCGCCGGCGGCGATACGTACAATGTGTTCAACCGCTCCGATGCCCGTTTCGACACCGGGATCCCGATGGATGAAGCGGTGATGGCTTACGTCGAGGATGCGCTGGGCGGCGTGATTACGGCGGAAGCTTACGGGGAGCCCGATGGAAGACTGACGATCATTAAGTAAGAAAAAGGGGGGGCTGCTGCCCCCCTTTCCCCCTTCGGGCGGAAAGACCTTTCAGGAGACGCTGAATGAATCCGGGGAAACGCGGATTCATTCGGCGCCTTTTTTATGCTGTTCCTTCTGTCTGCAAACCGGGTCATACGAAATCGCGTAAGAAAGCCATATTCACCTGTTTGCGGATGGACGGTCGCGGTATACGGTCTGTAGGCCTGTAAAAAAACATGCCCATCAAAAAGACGGGCATGCTGCAAGTGCCAAAGACGGGACGCTCACGCACTGAAGGAATGAGCGGATCCGCCTGCCTGGAATGGACGGCGGGTAAAATCTTATTGGGTGAACAGCGCCTGCTGAAGGAAACTGGCGGTTCCCTCCGGCAGGACCTGGAGCAGCTTGAACAGGGCGGAGGACGCGCCGATCATGAGAGAAGCCTGCAGTGAGGACTGCGCCGTTTGGGCTTCTTCCTCGCTGCCCATGAGGGCTTCCATCGTGACGGTTTCCGCCCCCTCCGCAGCCGCGATAGGCGCCAGCTCGCTGCCCGGGGTCCAGACTGCGGATGCTTTCAGCGGATACAGCGTTTCGCCGTCCGCGCCGTCAATCAGCAGCTGCAGATCGACCGTATGGGTATCGGTTTCATCCGCTTTCATGTCCGCCAGCACCCGGATAAAGGTTTCGCCCATCCAGACACCGAAAACGGCACTGGTGCAGCCCTGGCCGTCCCGAACGGCGTTGATGAAGACGGACCGGCCTTCGCCCGCCTGGAGGCTAGCAATCAGCGTCATCGCTCCGTCCTCGGCGAAGCTGAGGGAGACCTGGGAAGGCGCATCCTCATTGCGGGTGACCGTGATTCCCAGTCGGGCATTCCGGAACTCCGTGCCGAAATACAGATGCATATCATTCGCATCCGCCAGACCCTGCTCCGGGTTCGCGGCCCGATGCAGATCGGTGACAATCATGCGCTCGCCTTCCTCGTTTTCGTAAAGCGCTGCGGCGGTTTCGTAAGCCCGGGAAGGATCCAGATTCGCCATCGCCTCCTTCAGGCTCTGTATGCGGGGAATGGGATTTGCGGATTCC
>CADBTC010000395.1 GCA_902797445.1 uncultured Eubacteriales bacterium
CCGCTCCGCGTCCATGACCTTGTGCTTCTTTTTCGCCATCGCCCGGCGCACCAGGTCGCTGCGGCCATAGCTGTATCCCGCCAGGTCGCGGACGATCTGCATGACCTGCTCCTGATAGACCATGCACCCGTAGGTCACGTCCAGGATGGGGCGCAGCTTTTCCGTTTTATACTGCACGCTGGCCGGGTTCTGCTTGCCGGCGATATACCGGGGAATGGATTCCATGGGGCCCGGCCGGTAGAGAGAGATGGCGGCGATGATGTCCTCGAAGCAGCTGGGCTTCATGTTCGTCAGGAAGCCGGTCCTCCCGCTGCCTTCCAGCTGGAAGACGCCCTCCGTGTCGCCCCGGCAGATCATGTCGTAGACCTGCGGATCGTCCAGGGGGATGTCCTCGGGCTTCATGTCCGTGCCTGCCTCGCGCATCATGTCCAGGGTATCCCGGATCACCGTCAGGGTCCGCAGGCCCAGGAAGTCCATCTTCAGCAGGCCCAGCCGCTCGATGGTCGTCATGGGATACTGGGTCGTAATGACCTCGTCGTTGCGCTGCAGGGGCACGTATTCCATCACGGGCTTCCCGGTGATCAGCACCCCCGCCGCGTGGGTGGAGGCGTGGCGGGGCATGCCCTCCAGGCTCATCGCCATATCGATCAGCCGCTGGACCCGGGGCTGCTCCTCCGTCATCTGGCGCAGGGTCGGGCTGAGGGTCAGGGCCTTTTTCAGGGTCATATTCAGCTCGAAGGGAATGGATTTCGCCACCGCGTCCGTTTCCTGGTAGCTCATGCCCAGCACACGGCCCACGTCCCGGACGACGCCCCGGGCCGCCATGGTGCCGAAGGTGATGATCTGGCTCACGTGGTCCGCGCCGTATTTCCGGGCCACGTAATCAATGACCTCCTGGCGGCGCTCGTAGCAGAAGTCCACGTCGATATCCGGCATCGTGACCCGCTCCGGATTCAGGAAGCGCTCGAAGAGCAGCTGGTACTTCAGGGGATCCAGCATCGTAATGCCCAGGCTGTAGGCCACGATGGAGCCGGCGCCGCTGCCCCGGCCGGGGCCCACCATGATCCCCTGGGATTTCGCGTAATGAATGAAGTCCCAGACGATGAGGAAGTAATCCACGAAGCCCATCTGGATGATGGTGCTCAGTTCGTATTCCAGCCGGGTCCAGGGCTCGGACCCCGGCTCCGCGTCCGGATAGAGGCGCTCGATGCCCTCCCGGCAGAGCCGGCGCAGCATGCTCTCCGCGGTCTCCCCCTCGGGGACGGGATACCTGGGCAGGCGGGTCTTTCCGAATTCGAAGGAGATATTGCAGCGGTCCGCGATCTTCTGGGTGTTGTCGACGGCGTCGGGAACGGCCTTGAACAGCTCCCGCATCTCCGCTTCGCTCTTGACGTACAGTTCGCCGGTTTCCATGCGCATCCGGCGCTCGTCCTCCAGGGTTTTCCCGGTCTGGATGCACATCAGGACTTCCTGGGCTTCCGCGTCCTTCTTCTCCAGGTAGTGGCAGTCGTTGGTGGCCACCAGGGGCACGTCCATCTCCCGGGCCAGGGCGATCAGGCGCGGCAGGACGGTCTTTTCTTCCCGGATGCCGTGGTCCATGATCTCGATAAAGAAATTCTCCGGCCCGAAGATGTCCTGCATCTCACGCACGTAGGCGCGGGCGCTGTCCATCTGGCCGTTGAGGAGCAGCTTCGGCAGGTCCCCGCTGAGGCAGGCGCTGCAGCAGATCAGGCCCTCGTGATACTGGCGGATCAGGTTGTAGTCCATCCGGGGCTTATAATAATAGCCGTTGACGAAGGCCTCGCTGGAGAGCTTCATCAGGTTCTGATACCCGGTGTTGTTTTCGCACAGGAGGATCAGATGGCTGTTTTCCCGGCCCGTCGGGCTCCGGTCCGTCCGGTCCCGGCAGACGTAGGCCTCCATGCCGATGATGGGCTTGATACCCGCGTCGGTCATGGCCTGATAAAAGTCGATGACCCCGTACATGACCCCATGGTCCGTGATGGCGCAGGAGGTCATCCCCAGGCTTTTCAGCCGCTCCACCAGGCTGGAAATCTTGCAGGCCCCGTCCAGCAGGCTGTATTCCGTATGTAAATGCAAATGCGTAAAACTCATTGATGAAAACGCTCCTGATGGTCGTCAAATCCGGAAGGCTGTATTCCGAATGGGAATGCCCATGCGTCCATTGTTTTAGTGAAAACTCTCCATGATGGCGGTCGTCAGGTCCGCCGCCTCCTGGCTGGCGTAGAAGAAGGAGATTTCGATGATCCAGTCCCTGTACAGATAGCTGTATCCCACGCAGGGGGTGCCGTCCTCCTCATCCCGGTCCTGATAGACCAGGAAGGACTCGCCCGCGATCTCCCGGACCTCCGCGGTGCGCCCCGCTTCCACCAGCGCCTCGGCCAGGCTCTGGGGCGTGGCGCCCTTCGCCGGGTAGGCATAGACCAGCATCTCCAGATCCGGCTCCCGCAGGAAGATCCCCTTCAGGTCCGTTTCATCCGAGGCGGGCAGCTGGGACACCATTCCCGCCGGCAGGGTCAGCAGGTGCACCCCGTCCGGCAGCATCGCTTCCGTATCCCGCTTCAGGACCGTGTCCGCCAGGGCGGTTCCGCAAAGCAGCGTTGTCAGCAGAAGAAGCAGAACGGTTCGGAGAAGGATCTTTTCGCTTTCGCGGCGCACCAGGCAGGTTCCGCATTCCCCGTTTTTGCGATTTTCAGGGGCTTGTCTCTCATTTCCCTTCCACATGCCGGCCGTTCCTCCTGTCTGTCCTTTGATCAGCCCGTACCTGTTTTTCCTGCCAAAAGCCTCGGTTCCCGAACAATCTGCCGCTTCTGCTTTCTCTTCTGCGCTGGAAGCGTTTCGTTCTTACGCTTCTTCATCATCGGCGGGATCGGTTTCATCCGGTTCAGCGGATTCGTCCGACTGTGGCTCTTCTTCGGTATCGGATTCATCCTGCTCCGCGGATTCATCCGCCATTGATTCTTCTTCTCCGGTATCGGCTTCATCCGTTTCCGCAGGTTCTTCCGATGCAAAGGCCTCCAGTCCGTCCCCGGTCAGGAAATCCTGATGGACCCAGACGCGCAGGCCCCTGCCTTCCACCTGGAAGAATTCCCCGTCCCGGGCCAGCACCGTCACGTCGGTGCCCGTCTTCCACTGGTCCACCACCCGGTGCTTCTCCGAGGGGCCGAAGCGCATCTTCACCTTCGCCCGGCCGCTGGTATTCCCGTTGACGCTGATTTGGGCCTTCACGATATCTCCCGTGATGGCGGAAATCACGTCCGCGTCCTCCCGCCTGATGTATCCCCGCTGATCGCCGTCCATCACGTACAGGCGGTCCTCCTCCTCGGCCAGCAGGGGCAGGACCGCGCAGCTGGCTACCGTGCCGATCCGCTTGCCCTCGGCGTTTTTCAGGAGGATATTCTTCTTCGAGGTCACCGCGGCGAATTTCGGGATGTCCTCCCCGTTCCAGCGAAGCTCCCGGGTGGGGACAGTCATCTCCCTGCCGTTGATCTCGATGACGGAATCCCCGATGCCAATCGAGACCGCTTCGGCCCCGATCCGGCCGCCCTCCTCCAGGTGGAAGAGCCAGGAGGGCCGGATCAGCCGGCCGCCCCGCCGGGCGCAGTAGGACAGATCCATATAATATTCCAGCCCGCCGTAATACCCGGTTTCAAAGAAATACCGGGCCCCGGGGATTTCGCCGGGATCGGCGGCCTTCGCGTAGGTGCCGTCGCCCTTCCGATAATAAACCTTGCCCTTTTTGATCCGCTCGAAGGTCGCGCTGGGGGCGGAATCCACGACCCGGACCATCTTGGCGTCCTCGTCGATGCCCGTCATCAGGGCAATGTGCCCGATCACGATGCCGAAGGAGTACAGATCCCCGTTCCGCAGGCCTTCCCGCAGGGAGGCCGCAGACTTATCCAGGGCGGTTTTCGTGGCATAGCCGTAGACCTGGCTGGCCTGATAGATCAGCCGGGCGTTGGCCGTGCCGTTTTTGGTATAGCATTTGCGGTAGGTTTCCGCCAGGACCTCCGGGGTGATGTCCTCCCCTTTCCAGTCCATCCGCTGTAGGGCGTGGCTGAGGGCAAAGATAGCGCAGCCGGACTTTTCCAGCTCCGTTTTCGAATACTCCTTGTCCTTCCACCATCCGTCCTTCTGGCTGTAGATAACCTCCGGCCCCTGGGTTTCCTCCAGCCGGCCCGAAACCGGCACAGACACGGAGCCCGTCTCCTCGGAGCCGTCCGCGTAGGCGACCTGCACCTCCAGGATGTATTCCCCTTCCTGCCGGGGGCGGAAGGCCGACACAAAATGGGCATCCGCTTCCCCTTTAAAAACCGTTTTCTCGCCGTTTTTCAGCAGATAGGTACAGCTCTCGGCGCCTTCCTCCGCTTCCACCCGGATGTCCACGTTCTCCCCGACCCGGGCGCTTTCCGGCGACGCGGCGACCCGCACCTCGGCCAAAGCCGTCCCGGCTCCGGCCAGCGCGGCCCACAGACCAATCCCGGCCAGCGCCGCGCCCATCCATTTTCTCATCATCTCTTCGTCCTCCGTTACCCGCCTATTATACCCTTCGGAGGGCCGCTTTGCAAGAATGCAAAAACCCCGCCGGTTACCCGGCGGGGGCATGATGCTGTTTGAGGAAATCAGGCTTCGGGAGCGGCTTCTTCGGCCACGACTTCGGCCAGCTCTTCGGGGGTGGATTCGTCGGTCGCCACGACTTCGTATTCGCTCTCGGCTTCTTCGGCCGCGGGCGCCGCGTTGTAGGCTTCCTCATCCTCCAGGGCCTGACGGATGCTCAGGCTGATGCGCTTCTTTTCGGGATCCACGCTCAGGACCTTCACATTCACAACCTGGCCTACCTGCACCGCGTCTTCCACCTTGGCGATGCGGTTGCGGGCGCACTGGCTGATATGCACCAGGCCATCCAGGCCGGGCTCCAGCTCCACGAAGGCGCCGAAGTCGGTAATCCGGACCACCTTGCCCTGCACGATGGAGCCTTCCGGATACTTCTCGGCAGCATTATCCCAGGGACGGGGCTGCAGCTGCTTGTAGCCCAGCTGAATGCGATCCCGATCCCTGTCCAGGCTCAGAATCTTGACATCGACTTCCTGATTGACCTTCACCACATCGGAAGGATGCTTCACGCGGCCCCAGCTCAGGTCGGTAATATGAATCAGACCGTCCACGCCGCCCAGATCCACAAAGGCGCCGAACTCGGTCAGCCGGCGGACGATACCGTGAATCACGATGCCCTCTTCCAGCTTGTCCCAGACTTCCTTCTTCTTCGCGGCGGCTTCCTCGGCCACCACGGCCCTGCGGCTGGCGACGATGCGCTTTTTCTGCTCATCGACTTCGATGATCTTCAGCTTCATTTCCTTGCCAACGAAGTCGCCGATCTTCTCGACATACCGCTGGCTCAGCTGGCTGGCCGGCACGAAGGCACGGATGCCGTCCACCGTGGCAATCAGGCCGCCCTTGACGGCTTCCTTGCCCACGCCTTCGACGTACTCGCCCGCCTGATACTTCGCCATCAGAGCGTCCCACGCCTTGCGATTGACAATATTCCGCTGGCTCAGCAGCACGTTTCCCTCTCCGTCGTTTACCTTAACGACCTCGACTTCAATCTCGTCATCCAGTTTGAC
>CADBTC010000396.1 GCA_902797445.1 uncultured Eubacteriales bacterium
CCTGGACGCGGACGCCGCGGAGAAGGACTTTCTGCCGAAATTCCTTCAGAACTGTCCTCACGCGGCCGCGGTCTATACCACCCACGGGCATACCCCGGAGGCGCCGCGGTATCGCATCGTGCTTCCCTTCGCGGAGGACATTTCCCCGGACTGTTACAACGCGGTGGCCCGGTATTACGCCGCCCAGTGGGGCATTGACCAGTTTGACGTCTGCTCCTACCGGGTGAACCAGATGATGTACTGGCCCTCCGTGCCCTCGGACGGGGAATACGTCTGCGAGATCATCGAGGGCCCGTTCCTGGACGCAATGGCTTTCCTTGCCGCCCATCCTGACTGGCAGGATCTTTCCACGCTGCCCACCGCCAGCCACGAAGCGCCCCTGCAGGATTCGGTCGGCAAAAAGCAGGAAGACCCGCTGCAGAAGGAGGGGCTCATCGGTGCCTTCTGCCGGACCTACAGCATCCGGGAGGTCATCACGAAATACCTGCCCGATGTCTACGCTCCCTCCGCGAAGGAAGGCCGGTATGACTATGTTCCCGGAGAGGGCACGGCGGGGGTCGTGATCTACGATGACAAATTCGCCTACAGCCACCACGCCACCGATCCGGCGGGAGGCCGGCTGCTGAATGCCTTCGACCTGGTCCGGATGCATCGCTTCGGGGATGATGAATGCTCCTTCCAGCAGATGTGCCTTCTGGCGGAAAAAGATGAGGCGGTTCACAAGACCCTGCAGGCGGAACAAGACGCCCAGGCGCAAAAGGATTTCAAGGCTGCCGCGGCATCCGCGCTGGAACCGCTTCCCTTCGGGCGCTATAAAGTGACCCCATTTCCCGTGGACACACTTCCCAGGGATATCGGGGACTACGTTCAGGCCGTGGCGGAAAGTACCCAGACGCCGGTGGATATGGCGGGAACGGCTGTGCTGGCGCTGCTGGCCGCATGCCTGCAGGGACAGTATGTCATTCAGGGAAAGCCGGACTGGACAGAGCCGCTGAATCTCTTCGCCAATGTGATCGCGGAGCCTTCCGAACGGAAATCGGCCGTTCTCCACGCGATGATCCGTCCGCTGAACGACTATGAAATCCGATACAACATCGAGAATGCAGCCCTGATCGAAAGCAGCCGAATGCGGAAAAACATTCTGGAAAAGCGAAAGAGGATACTGGAGGATAAAATCGTCAAGGGAGAGGGAAAAGAATCCGACCTGGAGGATCTGGCCCGGGAAATCGCAGACTTCGTGGAAGAAAAGCCCCTGCGGCTGTACGTGGACGACGTCACGACCGAGAAGCTGGTGTCCGTCATGGCCGCGAACAACGGCCAGGCCACGCTGATCTCCAGCGAGGGCGGCATCTTTGACACGCTGGCGGGGATCTACAGCCGAAACGTCAATATCGACGTCATGCTGAAGGGCTACTCGGGCGACACAATCCGGGTGGACCGCATCGGGCGGGAAAGCGAAAGCGTCATGAACCCGGCGCTGACGGTGCTGCTGATGGCTCAGCCCAAGGTGATCTCCAATGTGCTGGGAAATACGACCTTCCGGGGAAGGGGATTGACCGCCCGGTTCCTGTACAGCCTGCCTGCCTCCGCAGTCGGCGCCCGGAATTTCGAAAGCAGCGCCATGACGGCAGAGGCGTATAAACGCTATGAGCGGAAAATGGTGGATCTGCTGGAGGACAGGCATCCCGAGCAGCCGGAGATCATCACGCTGTCGCGGGAAGCCTTCGGCCTGCTGAAAGCGTTCGCGGATGAAATCGAACCGAAGCTCAAAAAGGAGTATGAGAGCATCTCGGACTGGGCAGGAAAGCTGGTGGGCAATACGCTGCGGATGGCCGGCCTTCTCTGCCGGGCAGGCGTCTTTCGGGCTCCGGAATTCATGTATGTCAGGGAACCGCTGGTGGTTTCCGGCGAAACAATGCGGAATGCCATCGAACTGGGACGCTATTTTCTGAACCATGCGATCACCGTATTCGATGTCGTTCCGGAGGATATCATGTATAAAAACGCCATGCGGATTCTCAAAGCAATCGAAAAGCATCAGTTAAAGGATTTTGATCGCCGTGCCGCCATGCGTTATTGCCAAACCTTTAAAACCGTGGATGAAATCCAGCCAGTACTGGATTTCCTGGACGACTATGGATACATCATCCGCTATCCGGAAAAGATCCGAACCGTCGGGCGGCCTCCTTTGCCGAAATATAAGGTAAATCCGGTCTTTCTGGCTCAACCGTCGAAGTAAGAAAGAGCAGAAGTGGAACAGTGGGACGGTCTATTTCCTTCCGTCATTCCACACGATCCATTCGCCGCTGGGCCTGACGGTGATCAGCGTGAGCCGGGCCTGCTTCGCTAGCCTGATGCCCAGATCGGAAGGATAGGTTTTTGACGCCAGCACAGGGACGCCGCTGTTGATCGCTTTGGACACCATATCGGATGGCATCCTCCCCGTTGTAAAGAGCAGGCATTGGCTCAGATCGGTTCCCTGAATGCATGCCCATCCAATGACTTTGTCCATCGCGTTATGGCGCCCGATGTCCTCCCGGCAGCACAAAACGCGATCCTCCATGGCAAGATAGCAGCCGTGAACGGCATGGGTTTCCGCATATAACGGTTCTTCCTGACGCATCCGTTCCGCAATCCGGAGCAACCATTCCTTCCGCCAGGCCAGCGGTTTTACAGGCGATGTTTCCTGCAGGCGGTTCCGCAGCATGGTACGGTTTTCCGCGCAGCAGGTTTCAGCTGTCGTTCCGTCCGAGAGCAGCATCTGTTCCATCGTCTCTTCCCGGATCGTGGCCCGGGCGCACAGGCCCTGTTCACAGATAGAAATCGCTTCTATATCCTCCGGATGCCGGATCAGCCCTTCCGTCAGGAGCCGCCCGGCCACGAGCTCATCCAGATGCTCCGGCGTGCATACGACGCGCATGGCCGGCCGCTCATTGACAAAGATGTCCATCCAATGTTCGGCGGCTACGCTGAACGGTACGGCGGCATTTTCTGAAAACACCCTGACCGACCTGTCCGGGTATTGCCCCCTGGAATCATCTACAATATGCATTCTGCTTTCTCCCTTGTCAGATCCTTTTTCAGCCCGCCGGCAGCTTAATCCGGCACCGGCATATCCTCAAGCTCCGGCTGCGGGGCTGCCTGATCGATCAGGCTCTGCAGCGTGATGCCGCCCAGGTAATCAGTCATCACCCGGTTCAGCCCTGTCCACATGGACAGCGTCATGCAGAAGGAACACCGATCGCATAAATTCGGGCTGGTTTCCAGGCATGCGACCGGCGCGAGAGACCCTTCCATGATTTTCAGCACCTGCAGGACCGTCACCTCTCCGGCATTAGGAATCAGGCGGTATCCTCCCTGGCGGCCTCTTGCCGCCAGAAGCAGACCGGCCTGGCTGAGCTGCATCCCGATCTGATCGCCGTATTTTTTGGAAATCTGCTGCCGCCTGGCGATATCCTTCATGGCCACATAGCCTCGCCCCTGATGCATGGCGATATCCAGCAGAATCCGCACGGCATAGCGCCCCCTCGTTGAGATTTTCATGGAATCCCCCCCTTCTGCCGCTATTGTACAGTATTTCCATGGATAAAGCAACTTTTATGTCTTCCGTTTGTACTTTGTACTTTCGTACAGTGCCAGATTGCGCGAAGCATGATATAATCATATAAAGGTTCAGACAAGACAGGAGGCCAAAGCGATGGGACAGCTGCCCATTGTCCGAAGAACGGAAAAGCTGCGGGAAATCACCGCCCTTCTCAAAAGCCGGAAAGCCGTTTATCTCTCCGCCTTTTTTTACAGCGGCAAGACCATTCTGATGGACCAGCTCTGTGCTTCGTGGGAGGGAAAGATCCTCCGGTTTGATTCTTTGCGCGACGATTGGGACGCTTTTTACCGTCTTGCTCTGCAGGAGAAGCATGCGCTCATTGTCATCGACAGCGTGGACAATCCATCCGGCGCCATGGAGTCGGAAATGGCGGCCATGCTCGCGGGGCTCTCCGATGACCAATATGCCATTCTGTCGGGCAGAGGCCAGCTGCCCTCCGCCCTGTACAATCTTTGCTCCACCGGCATGATCACGGTGCTGGACAAAGATTTTATGATGTTCAATAGTGAGGAGATCATTCAGCTTTTTCTGGAATACGGCATCGAACTGACCCCCTCCGATGTCCGCATGATTCTGGATCGACTGTGGGGATGGCCCTTCTGCCTGCATATCCTGGCCCAGCAGATGCTGAAGGAAAGCAAAGCCCTGCTGCCCACGCTCATTCATCATACCAGAACAGAAATCAAGCGGATCCTGGTATCCGATGTGATCGTGACTTTTCCGGAGCCGGAACGGCTGCTGCTGTATAACCTGTCGCCCTTTGAACGCTTTTCCGGCGATATGGCCAGGATCGTGACGGGCAGAAACGACGCGCCGCGGATGATGGACGGCATCGTGCGAAAATCCTATATGCTGCTGCGCGCCAGCGAAGGAGAGTACACATTCATCCCCATTGTTCGCCAGGCGCTTTTCGCGGAAATGCGGAATCTGTATACGCAGGATTACGTGAACGAGCAGTACAAGCGCGCCGCCCTTTACCATGAGCTGCAGAATCAGGTTCCCCAGGCGCTCTCCTACTACAGACAGCTGGGGGATAAGGACAAAATCCGTGATCTGCTGATTCGGGATGCATTCAACCGGCCGGCGGACGGTGATTATGTGGATCTGCGGGACGGATATGCGACGCTGGACATGGACACCATTCTTTCCTATCCGGAACTGATCAGGGGAAAATGTGAAATCGAAAGCCTGCGGGGTCACGCGGAGGAAAGCGAAAGATGGTATCAGAGGCTCGTGCAGTTTATCCGGCAGACGCCGGCCCGGGATGCCCGGCGGCGAACCGCGGAGGAAGCGAGGGCCTATCTGGATCTGGCCCTTTCCCAGCGGGGCAGCAAAAACACGCTGAAGAAACTGCTGGCAGCGGCAAAAGCGCCGAATCTGCTGCAGTCTTCCGCCTGGAGCAAAGGGTTCAGCGTATCCGGCAACAGCGTCAGCCTGATCAACGGCGGCCTGGATTTCTGCAGATGGGTACCGCATGGGTGGCGGATCTATCACCTGTTCAAAATTCCGATCGAGCTGGCCCTGGGCCGCGGCGGCAGCGGCGTAGCCGACATCGCGATCGCGGAAAGAGAGCTGGAAGCCCGTACGGACGGGAATTATGACCTGGCCATGCGCAAAGTCAGGGAGGGGATCCAGCGAATGACGGACAATCCGGACATTCGATATGCAGCCATTGGCATCCAGAGCCGGATGCTGGCGGCTCAGGGCAGCCTGGATGACGCCGTCAGCATGATGGATCATGCCATCGCTTCCCTGTCGGAACAGCATCCCAAACGGCTGAAGAAAAACCTGGAAGTCTTCCGGATGCATCTGGCGCTGCTTCGCGGAGAGACAGCGGACGCAAGAAACTGGCTTGAGACCGAAGCGCCGGATGAAACAGGGGATTTCATCATCATGGACCGATATCAGTATATGCTGAAGCTTCGGATCTATCTGATTCTGGGACAGCATGCAAAGGTGCCGTTTCTCACAGCCCTGCTGCGGCAGTACTTTGAAAGCTACGACCGGTCCTATATGCTCATCCAGCTGAACCTGATGGAAGCGGTTTCCCTTTATCGCAGCGGAAGCGACGCGTGGCGCGGAAGGATGCAGGACGCGCTGGATCTGGCCAGGCGCTATGGTCTGGTTCGCGTGATTGCCGACGAGGGCATTGCCATCATCGACATGCTGAATGTCCTGCAGCTTCCGCAGGATTCCTGGATGCAGGGCGTGCTGACCCTGACCCGCCGGCAGGCCGCCTTTTATCCCAATTTCATGAAGCCGGCCGCCAGCAAGCCGGTCTTTACGGACCGGGAATACCAGGTGTATTCCCTGATGATCGCGGGCTATAAAAACGCGAAAATCGCATCCATCCTGAACATCTCGGAACGAACGGTCAAGTATTTCTGCGGACTGATCTACCAGAAGCTGGGCGTTTCCACGCGTGCGGAAGCCCTGAACAAAGCAGCTGAATTGGGGGATATCAAATGAGAAAAATGATGATCGTATCTTTGGTCCTGGGGCTCCTGCTCCTGTGCGGAAGCGCCTTTGCAGACGCGGACATGACGCTGCTCGTCTATATGTGCGGGGCGGATATCCAAAGCGATGCCTGCGAAGATATCTATGAGATGGGCGTCGCGGAAACCGGCGGGAATGTGAATCTCGTCATTCTGGCCGGCGGGGCGGAGTCCTGGGACTATGAAGAAATTGAAGGAAACACCCGCAATCTGATCGAAATCCGGGACGGATACTTCGAGTCCATCACGGACTGGGGCTGGGCCTCCATGGGCAGCAAGGAAAGCCTCCTCGAGTTTATGGAATACGGGCTGACAAATTATCCCGCCAGAAGAACCGCGCTGATCCTGTGGGATCATGGCGCGGGGTCCGAAGCAGGTATCTGCTTTGACAGCACCACGCAGGAGGAAGACGGGCTCACGCTGCTGGAAATCAATCAGGCCCTGAGTGATCTGAAAAGCCGGCTGGGAAGCTTCCATCTCGATTTTCTCGGCTGTGACGCCTGTATGATGGCGACTTACGAGATGGCCGCCATGCTTTCCGGTTATGACATCGACTACTTTGTCGCAAGCGAGGAACTGGAGCCCGGCCTTGGCTGGCATTACACACCCTGGCTGCAGGCCCTGGATCAGAATCCGGATCTGTCCACCGAGCAGCTTTGCCGGATGATCGTTGACAGCTATATGGAGGCCGGAAAGAAGGATAATCCTGACGACTATTTAACCCTGAGCGTGATCGACATCCGAAAAATGGGGCCCTTGCGGGAGTCGATGGAAAGGCTCGGTCTGACCCTGCAGAGTGAGCTGACAGGGGGGCATGAGGCAGAAATCCGGCGCGGCCGCAGCCGCATGTACACATTCGGGTCCTTTGTGGACGGCAGCTGGGATATGGTTGATCTGGGGGCGATGCTGGATGCCTATTCCCAGTTTGACCGGAACGAGGCCGCCAAGGCACGCCAGGCGCTGGCG
The DNA here is from genome assembly GCA_902797445.1 of uncultured Eubacteriales bacterium. GTDB lineage: Bacteria > Bacillota > Clostridia > Christensenellales > Aristaeellaceae > Aristaeella. The sequence goes on from CADBTC010000396.1 coordinate 7,066, forward strand.
GAAGCGGTTCTGGTCAGCAGACAGACGGACAATCTGAACCCCTGCTGCGGGCTGTCCGTTCTGATTCCCCACGATACGAAAAACGAGTTTGAAAGCTATGCGGAGGGGGTCGATCTGTCCTTCTGCATTCCCAACTGGATCGGCTTTGTCAAAGCCTATGCCGGCCAGCTGAGCGGAGGAAGCTACAGCTTCTCGCAAACCACGCCGCAAAACATCACCGGCTCCAGCTTCCTCTCGGAGATCGGTTCCGCTCTCAGCAGCCAGCAAAGCCAGTGGAGCTGGAACAGGGAGACGGAAACATATGAGGAAACCGAGTCCGCACCCATTCCGGTATCCGCCTCTGATAGCGGCTACGCTTTTTCGGCCACGCTCGATTCGGAGGACCTCCGCTATCTGGATTATGTGGAGGGCATGATGATGATGGACATCAGCGACGAGGAAACCTTCGGCTATGTGGACCTCGGCCTGATGCAGAACAATGTCGTTGACTGGAACAGCGGCAAGGTCTACAGCCTGTTCGACGGAACCTGGCCGGTTCTGGGCGATCAGCTGGTGCCTCTGTACGATCAGATCGTGAACGAATACGGAAGAAGAAGCCTGATTCCCGTCAAGCTGAACGGAGCATATACCTACCTGGTGGTGGAATTCAGGGCGGGAAGCACGGAAGGACGGATTCTCGGAGCCAACGCGGGCTATGACGACAGCGGCCTGCCGATTCGAAACACAACCAAATTAAAAGAAGGTGACGTCATCATCCCCGTTTATACCATGTTTGTCGATCAGGAAGGCAGCGATGAGCTGGAGGAAGGTGAATTTGAGGGAGAGCAGATCCGCTGGCAGGACGGCATGACCGTGACCTATATGAATCTGAGCGATGACAGCGGCGGGGAAGAGCCCCTGCCCATGATGTTCTGCTTTGTGCTGAACGATGTATTCGGCGGATATGATATGACGGATGTGATTTCGTTCGACCTGTAATCCGTCCGTTTTCGGCGGCGCTCCGATAACCTGTACCAAAGGACAGTATACAGCGGGAAGCCCGCAGATTAAAATAACGGCAGCTCTAAAAAAGGAGCAATACAGAAAGAGAGGGAAATTCCATGAAAAAAATCCTGTGTGCCCTGCTGACGCTGTGCCTGCTGGTCCCCGCCGCCCTGGCTGATGAGACCCTTACCATGAACTGGGAAACCGTTGTGCCGACGCTCGAAGCGGCCAATGTGACCGGCCAGTTTTACACCTTCGACGAGATCGCCATCAAAATCTGGGTGCCGGACGGAATGGCTCCCGTTGAACTCAGCGAGGAAGACAAGGCCAACGGCTACATCGGTTACTTCATGCCGGACGATCAGTCCGCGCAGATGGCGATCGTATATGTGAACACCAACGGCGCGTCCCTGGAGGAATATGCCCAGTATCTGGCCTCCGAGGGCGACGTGACGGAAGTGGAGACGGGCACCGTGAACGGACTTCCCTTCGTGTCCTACCAGTATCCGGCCAAGGACAGCCTCAACGTAACCTTCGCCACCGAAGCCGGCTATCTGCTGGAGGTTTCCTGCGCTCCCCTGTCCGTGGAAAACGCGGAACTGGTCTGGACTGCTGTGATTTCCTCCATCCAGAACGCTGAATAAGCGCGGCATAGAAAGCATCAAAAACAGGCAGCATCCTGCAAAGGCGCTGCCTGTTTTTGATTTCCCGAAAGACGCCTTGACGGATGGCCGCCCGGGTGCGCTGCCGCCTATTCTTCTATGTTTTTCGGCAGCAGCAGATTCATCAGAACGGCCGGACCAGTATGCCTTCTCCCGCGCCGGGTTTTCTCCCGGAAAGCATCAGCGCCTTCATCCTTTTCTGCAGTGAGGTCTCTTCCGGCAGCTTCGTCATGTCCAGTCCTTCCCGCTGGCCCTGGGCCACCCGGAAGACCCATTCCAGCGCCGCGTCATCCTCCGGGAACGTCTCCCGCAGGTCAAACGCCTTCTGAAACCGCAGGATGCGTGATTCCGGAGGCAGCAGCTCCTTCAGAACCGGAGACAGCAGCCAGCTTTCGCAGATTTTCGGCAGGTCCGCCCATTCCGGGAAGTATTCCCGCAGGAACGCGTCCGCCCGCGACAGGGACGCGTTCAGCAGCGCCGGTTCCAGCTTTGTATCCGACGGAATGTGCACCCCGATGACCCGCTTTCCCGGTTCGTTTTCCGCCAGCTCGTATTCCAGCTCCCCGATTCGGAACAGCCGCGCGCCGGCCTGGCGCACCGTCCATCCGTACCGGTCGAAGCCGTCATAGCCATAGGATCTCCGATGCTCCGCGATAAAACGCGGAAAGGCTTTCATCGTCGCGATCCAGATATCCTCCGGAATCCGCTTCCAGGCGCCCCATTTCCGGCTTTCCACGGCCTGCATCAGCTGCCGGATCAGCATTTCGGCGCCCGGATCGTTCTCCGGGGCCGGCTGCCCGGCCGGCTTCGGCAGCATACAGTCCCCGGCCTTCAGCACAAACGCCCGCGGGATCCCCAGGGAAAGGGCCAGACGTTCCGCTTCATCCAGCAGATACATCCCGCCTTCATCGGGAACCGGCGCTGTCTCCGGCAGCCGGATCCGATCCTTCTCCGCCTCCAGCACCTTTTTCGCATCCTCCGGGGAAAGGTCCCACAGCGCTTCCGGCGCGGCTTTCAGGCCGGTCTTTTCCTCTATTTGGGCTGTCAGGCCGGCCACGCGGCTCCGGAATGCCTCCCAGGGCATATCCGGTTCATTCATTCGGACAGCGGCAGCCGCCAGCCGGGGAAACAGCTGGAAGGCCGCGCGGTCCGTATCCGCGATCCGTTCCGTCCACAGCGGGCATTCCATCCCCAGCAGCCGTTCTTCGCTGCCCCTGGCATATTCCGGGATCCGGGGCATTTCCCAGATCTTCCGCACGTCAATCCGGCCGTAGGAATAATCCAGGTAAAAATACCCGGTATCTGAGCGGATCACCTGTCCGCCGTTTTCCATAAAGGCCCGGGCTGTTTCCCCCTCTCCTGCCCATTGCTGCACGATAAAATAATCCGGCAGCATGCCGCCTGCGAGCACATCGTTCCAGACGATGGTCTTTCTTCCCTTTTCCGCCAGGTATTCGCCGATCCGCAGCACCAGCCAGCGCTGGAGCGCATCCTCGGATTCGATGCCCAGCTTCTTCATTCTCCGCTGGCAGTCCGGGCAACGGCGCCAGCGGATTTTCACCGCCTCATCTCCGCCGATATGCACCGCCGGGAAAGGAAACAGATCCGTCACTTCATCCAGGACATCCTTCAGGAAATCCAGCGCCGCATCCTTCCCGGCGCATACCAGCGACGGAAAAATCCCGCCCGAAATCTCCACCCGGTTTTCCCAGCAGCCGGTTTCGCCCCGCCGGCACCCGTATTCCGGGTAAGCGGCCAGCATCGCAGCGGCATGGCCCGGGATCTCGATTTCCGGAATGGTTTCGATGCCAAGTTTCAGGGCGTAAGCGACAATCTCCCGGATCTCCCGCTGCGTATAAAATCCGCTGTTGTTCCGATCCACGGGCGTTCCGCCGAAATACGAATCCCCGCGCACGGAACCGCTTTCCGTCAGCTTCGGATATTTCCGGATTTCGATCCGCCACCCCTGGTCGTCCGTCAGATGCCAGTGAAACCGGTTCAGCCCCAGCAGCCCCGCGGCCTCCAGCAGCCTTTTGATTTCCTCCGGCGGCATATAATGGCGGCTCACATCCAGCATGAATCCCCTGTATTTGAATCCATCCGACATTTCAAACGCATCTCCTTCCCGATTCTGCCCTGTCGTCCCGTATTCCGGATCGACGTTAACGCTCCAAGCCTTTCCTTCTGTCCCTGATCCTGTATATGTAATATAGCCTCTGATCGCCGAATCGTCAACAATCTGTCCGCGCACGAAAAAAAGCCGGACAGGATCCGATCGATCTCTGTCCGGCTTCCGGCCCCGGAGAAACCCTCCGGTGATTTATTGCAGGGGCTCCAGGACAATATGCACATCGCTGTAGGCGTCCGGGGTCTTATATACGGTCTGGTCAGGGGCGTATCCTTCCGGCGTCTTCAGCACGTGGATTTCGTATTCTGCCTCCGGCTGCTCAAAGAGGGCCATCCCCTCGGCGTCGGTCTTTCCCAGGAAGCAGGCATTGTCGGAGCAAAACTGGATGAAGGCGCCCTCCACGGGCTTGCTGCCGTCAGAGACGAATACACGGTAAGCCTGCGCGTCATTGACCGAAACAGTGGTCTCTTCCCTTTCTTCCCCGGTCTGATCGCCGCTGAGCAGCTTTTCGATGGTCCGCTCGTATGATGCCACGTCGGCGCCGGCAATGGGGAATGTCAGGATCTTTCCTTCCGAATCCACAAAGATGGTCGTCGGATACCCGGTGATCATGGAATCCAGCAGCGCATTTCCTTCGGGCATGACCGCATTGGGATACGCACAGCCGTTTTCGCTCAGAATCGACAGGGCCCGTTCCCTGACTTCCGCTCCGATCGGACCGCCCTCATATTCCAGGCCAAGGACACCGCAGCCTTTTTCCTGAAGCTTTCTGTGAATGTCTCCCAGCTCCTTCATCTCGTTCAGGCAGTTCGGGCACCAGGTTCCCCATACGTTAATCATGGTCATCCGGTTCCCGCTGAAGAGTTCCACGCTCTTCACAGCATTTCCGTCCAGATCAGTCGTTTCGAACTGCAGCGTCTGACCGATCACCTTCGCGGCGGGATCCACCGGCTCGGAAATCTCTGCGGCCCTTAGGGCTTCAACGGTCCCCTGCCGCATGTCCTCCGCCTCCGCGTTCCCCATCCCAGCGCAGCAAAGCGCAAGCGCCAGGCAAAGCATCAGCCGAAGCCATTTTTTCATCAATCAATAATCCTCCTTCTTTTGCACAGGCCTTTCCGCTCCCGAGGTTCCTCTTCCAGTCTTCACTTCCCGGCCGGCGTCCATTGCCGATGGAAGGCCGCACTCCTTTATACGGCACAGCCGCCGCACCTGGCATCGGAGGCAATGAAGCATACCGCATACCGCATACCGCATACCGAAGTTGAATTCAGTTCTGCGGGACCGGGATCAGGGCACAGCTTGCGCCCTGATCCACGGTGAAGCTGCATACCTTCCCTTTCCATTTTCATATGCCTGATCTGACCGCGGCCCCCTCTGAGCAATTACCCTCAGAAGCCGAAAAGGGCCTTTGCGTCGGCCATCCGCTTCGCGATCTGTACGCCAAAGGGGCAGCGCTCCTCGCAGCTCTGGCAGCCGATACAGGCGGACGCCGTGGCGCCAAGGCCCGCATAATGAGAACGCACGCTTTCGGGAACGGTCTCCTGCTGGGTCGCCAGATCGTAGAACTTATTGACCATGGCGATGTCGATGCCCATCGGGCAGGGCTGACAATGCCCGCAGTACGTGCACTGTCCCGCGTAGGAATGAATCGGGGCTGAGGCGATCACGGAGGCATAGTCCCTTTCCTCCGGGGTCGCATTTTCGTAAGCCACGGCCTGATCCACCTGCTCCATCGTATCGTATCCGCAGAGAATGGAGCAGACGGCCGGACGGGTCAGGGCATAATGGATCAGCTGGGCCGGGGTGAACGCCACATCAAAGGGCGACCGCTTTGCGTCCAGCAGCGCGCCTCCGAAGAACCCCTTCATAACCGTGATCCCCACGTCCCTGGTTTCGCACAGGCGGTAAAGGGCGCTCCGTTCCGGATCAATCCCCTTCAGCTGCGCGTCATAATCCCCGAACATGGTCATCAGATCTTCGCTGGCCGGCTTCATATCGAATGCCGGATTGATGCTGAACAGGATCATTTCAATAAAATCCGTTTCCGCCGCTAACTTCGCGATGCGCGGATTATGGGTGCTCAGCCCGATATGCCGGATGATGCCTTTGTCATGCAGCTCCCTTACATAATCGATGTAGGATGTATTCATGCAGGTATTCCAGTCATTCAGCGAATCGACGTAATGGATCATCCCGAGATCGATATATCCCCCGCCGATCCGTCGGAGCAGATCCTCAAAAGCCGGAATAACTTCCTTCATATCCCGGGTTCGGACATACTGCCCATTCTGCCAGGTGGAGCCGATGTGTCCCTGAACATACCATTCATCCCGGCAATCCGCGATGGCTTTGCCGATGATATCCCTGGATTTGGGATCCGCCATCCAGCAGTCGATGATATTGATTCCCTTTTCATGCGCGTGCCGGATCAGCTGGATGGAATGCTCCTCCGGATGCCTTTCCAGCCATTCCCCGCCAAAGCCGACCTCACTGACCATCAGATTGGTTTTTCCCAGTCTACGAAGATTCATGTTGATGTCCTTCCTCCTTTTTGAAAACGGAATACCCGCAATCTTATAATAATCGGTCGCTGCGCGCGTGACAAGTGTAAATCGCATGAAAACAAAAAAGGTGGCACAGGAAGCTGGTTCCTGCTCCATTTCCGGATTCCGCTGCAGCTGTGCCAGGCGATTGAACTCGTGTCATTCAACCAATGGTTTAATGACAATCCGCCACCTCTTATATATGATTGCCGCACACGATGTTTGAAGGAGGGATTTTTATGAGTAATCATTCCGACCCCACCGCAAACCAGGCCATCGGAGCCGTCAATCGGGAGTGGAACAGGATGTTCTCCCTGGCGGTCCGAATTCGCCAGAATCCCCAGCTGCTGAAGCCGGAAGTCGAGCAGGCGTTTACCGGGATCTACCGGCGGCTTCTGACGGACCCGCTGGACGAACTCACCAAAGAGCCGCCGCGTGGAACGAACCATCCCCGCCGCTCCTAATTTGTTCCGATAACCTGCCGGGCGGCTTTCGCCCGGCAGGGACGTTCCTGTCAGGAATTCCTGGAGAAGGCGCTAAATAAAAACAGGGAAAGGATTGTTCTCTCCCTGTTTCTGTCATTATTTTTTCAGCATATCCAGCACCCATTGCGGTGCTAACTGGGGCAATTCGCTGCCCTCGTTCCTGGCCTTGCGATAAGCCGCGATGGTTTCTTCCCTCCTGGCTTCATAGACCTGTTTCTTTTCCGCCTCAGCCAGCACTGTCTCAATATACTCCCTGGGAATGACGCATACGCCGTCACTGTCGCCTGCCACCAGATCGCCGGGAGCTACTTTCACACCGCCGCATTCGATCGGTGTATTAATATTGCCTTCATCCTTTTTTATAGGGCCACGGGGCATAGAACCCCGGCTATACACAGGAAAATTCAGTTCGATGTTACCGTCCTTATCCCGCGTATATCCGTCAATAACCATTCCGGAAAAGCCAGCGGCCTGGCAGGCGCCCATGATCAGATCGCCAAAGTATGCCCGTCCATCATAGCCCTTGCCGTCAATCACCATCACATACCCGTCGGGTTGAAAAGCATAGCTGGCCACATGGATCGGGAAGTTGTCGCCGTCTTTCGTTTCCACGGTCAGGGCGGTGCCAACCACTCGCATCCCCCGGGCCACGGGGTTAATGGCGGCGCACATGCAACCATCGTTTTGAATCGGAAGATGGGCAGCCTTCACGCCATCAAGCAACAACGGAACATTGAGCTTTTTGGCTCTTTCAATGATTTCCGCCGGAAGCAGCGGAGCGCAGGGATTCATCATGTTTATCTCCTCCTTAGCTCTTGCCTGTGGCAGCGGGCTGCCTGGCTTTGCGGGCATTGCTTACCAGGCGCCAGACCATGGACACGATGCCGATGATAATGAACACAGCGCTGATGGGCCGGCGGAAGAAAATGGTCAGATCACCCGCATAGGTCGCCATTGCCCGGCGGAAGTATGTTTCAAAATAGTTTTCCAGCACGAAGCCCAGCATAAACGGAGCCGCAGGGATCTTCAGCTTGCGGAAAGCGAAGCCGATGCCGCCGAACAGCAGAATAGCATATACGTCAAAGATGCGGCTGTTATTGGTGAACGCGCCAACCACGCACAGGCAGGCGACGATGGAGAGCAGGATGTTCTTCGGCAGGCCCAGCATTTTGACGAAGAACTTGGTAGCACCCATCTGCAGCACAAAGATTAGGATACTGGCGATCATCAGGGCGCCGATCATGGCGTTGATCAGATCGCCGTTGTTCTGGAACATCAGCGGGCCAGGCACTACGCCGTGGATCATCAGGCCGCCCAGCAGTATGGCTGTGCAGGCATCACCAGGGATGCCCAGGGAGATCAGCGGGATCAGGGTACCGCCGCAGCAGGCGTTGTTGGACGCCTCAGAGGCAATGATTCCATCCATGCAGCCGGTGCCATAGCGCTCCGGATGGCGGGAAGCGGATTTGCAGGTGACATAGGCGATGATATTCGCCGAGGATGCGCCGATACCGGGCAAGATGCCGATGCCCAGGCCAACTACGCATGCAATGATGGTGTTGGGAATCTGCTGCACAAACTCCTTAAGCGTGAAGCCCAGGCCTTTGATGCGCCCGGAAAGCTCAGCCTGCTTACCATTGCCTTTGCGGGCATCCACCGCACCGGAAATCACCTCCGTGATGGCAAAGAAGCCAATCATCATGCTGATCAGGGCAAAACCGCTGTTCAGGTTAGCGCTGCCGAAGGTGAAGCGTTTCACGTTATCCATTGGCGCCACACCCACCATGGCAAAGAGAAGGCCCGCGCAGCCGGAAATCAGAGCTTTGAGCATATCTCCGTCAGACAGGCTGGAGATCAGTGTCAGAGCAAAAAAGATGACAGCGGCATACTCGCAGGGACCGAACTGACGGGCAAAGGAAGCGATCTGCGGAGCAATAAAGGCCATGCAGGCCACACCGAAAAGATTGCCGATCAGAGAATACGTAATGCCGATCCCCAGGGCGCGGTGAGGTTGGCCGTTTTCCGCCATTTTACCCCCGTCCCAGATGGTGGCTACTGAGCCCGGTGTGCCGGGGATGCGGAGCAACACAGAGGCGATCAGGCCGCCGGATACGCCGCCGAAATACAGTGCCAGCAGCATGGAAATACTATCCACACTGTTCATGGAATAGGTAAAGGGCAAGCACAGGGCCACCGCCATCGTGCCGCTAAGGCCCGGGATCGCGCCGAAGACGATGCCGATAATCACGCCGATCAGGATCAGCATCAGCGTTCCGGGATTGAAAATTGCTAGAAATCCGGACATGAAAATGCTCCTTTCAACGTGTGATCAGCCCAGGATGCCCTTGGGAAGGGGCATGCTGAACGCCTTGGTAAACAGGAAGAAGATCGCCAAATCCGCGATCAGCGCGATCAGCGCCCACAGGGCCAGCTGCCTGGAACTGGGCTTTTTGGCAGGGCTCATGATAAGCATCTGGGCCATCAGGTAGATGAAGGTACTGATCAGGAATCCCACGGGCTTAAAAATGAGCACATACACAATCAGATTGACGAAACTGAGCAATGTTGGCAGCCATTCCATGCTGCCCGCCTTCTTTTCGGATGTATCGTCAGCGGCGGGCTGTTTACGCATTTTAACCAGCGTGCTGATCAGCAGCAGAACGCCCAGTCCGATCATGATGCCCGCCACCAGCTGAGGCATAAAAGCGGAACCAATATCGCCGCCTTTTCGTTTGATCACGATGCTGCCGCTCATCAGATACACGGCCGCGCCGAATACAATCGCGACGGCAGATGCAATGATATCTGTTCTCGCCTGTTTTTTCATGGTACAGGCTCCTTTCTTCAAAAAGAAGGTCGCGGGCGGATGCCGTTCCGTCCGCGGCCGTTTGTGGCAGATTAGAAGTCCAGGCCCTCACAGGCTGCCGCCACGTTATCCAGCAGCTGATACGCTTCCTCACCGCGGGCAAAGAAGGGGATCTGGGAGTAGGTATTCAGCAGCAAGTCCCGATATTCTTCGGATTCGTTGATCTGCTGGCAGGCATTGGCGAAGGTTTCCACGATTTCATCGGGAGTGTCGCCAGGGAAGGCAAAGAAGTAATAAGTGGGCAGGGCCACATCCACACCCTGCTCAATGCAGGTGGGTACATCGGGGAAGCAGCTGTTGCGCTCATACTCGGTCAGGCCCAGAGGCTTGAAGTCGCCGCTTTCCACATAGGGCCAGGCTGTCAGGATCGGAATGACGGAAGCAGCGATGTCACCGCTGAGAACACCAGCCACCTTATTGGTCGCGCTGCCATAGTCCACCACGTTCAGGTTTGCGCCCTTCTGGTTCAGCATTTCGCCGATGGCGGAACCGGAAGCACCCGTGGAACCACCGAAGGTGAGCAGTTTTTCATTAGACTGTTTGATCAGGTCTTCCAGGGTGTTAATGCCGGATTCCTTGGAGCTGATGATCAGCCAGCCACTGCTGCCGCCAGCTACGCAGGCCAGTTTGAAAGCTTCGATGCCGTAGTCAGTCATGCCGGAAACGCCGTTCAGCACGAAGGAAGTCTGAGTGAAGAGCACGGTATAGCCGTCAGCTTTGGCGTTCTTGACTTCTTCGGAAGCGATCGCGCCATTGCTGCCGGTAACATTGTTCACGATGACGGGCACGCCCAGGATCGCGCTCAGTCGGTCCGCGTATGCACGGGCATTGTAATCGGTATCGCCGCCGGCAGCGAAGGCAACGTCAATTACGATGGTTTCTGTGGGCTTCCAGGCAGCTTCAGCGGAAGCGCCAGCGCAGGCCAGCAGCAGGCACAGGGTCAGCAGGATGCTCAGGGTCTTTTTCATGGATGTTTTCCTCCTTTTTATTTTCAGCCGCGTCCCCGCGGCCAGGAATCAATGAAATTCAGTATCCACAACCGGGAAGAAATTCGCGAAGCTCTCAGCGTACTCAATAGAAGCATCGCCGCTGATTCGGCGTGCATGATTGCCGCGCAAAGAAGCGCGGTCCGTGTAATACTTGATCAGATGTTTCTGGGCCTGGAAGCACTGCATCGCTGCCACTTTTTGCTCATATACATCGGTGATATCAATGAAACTCCCTGGCACAAAACCGCTGAGTTCTGTCTGATGAGGCTCAAAGCCATACAGCCTCATTTGTTTTGTCGCTTTGAATCCGTCTGTCTCCACGCCACTGGAATTGCTCATGATGGCGGTCTGCCACACGAATTCATGTACATGATTATGATCAGGGTTCAGCACATCGTTCCGATCATGCGTCAGGATAATATCAGGACGGAAAGAGCGGATGATCCTCAGAAGACGTTCCTGCTCCTGCATGCCCAGAGTCATGGGATAATCCTGCAAGCCCCAGAACTCGATATCCTGGATACCCAGCAACGCGGCGGCTTTTTCACTTTCGCCGGTTCGGATTTCCGCCACCTTTTCAGCCGTTTGACCAGGCTGCTTCCACAGGTCATTGCTTTCACCACGAACGCCCACGCTGAGACAAACGACCTTCACCTGCGCACCATGCTTAAGATAGTGCGCAATGGTGCCGCCGCTGCGCCAGACGTAATCCGCGGCATGCGCGCTGACCACCAGCAGCCTCTTGCCTTCGATCATCTGTTGCTCCTCCTCTTTCTCTTTGATTGCATCGCAAGATTGATGAACAATTTTGATTTGCAATCGCATTATATCGGCTTTTCTTTCGCTTGTCAATAGACAAAAACAAAAAAACAGCAAAATTGTCGAGCAGTTTTGTTGAAATATTGTCTCCAAATGTGTATAATAGAAGATGAAATAAGCAAAGGAGCCTGACAGACATGTCTGAAGAACGTCCCCTGGATCGAATTTATCATTCGCTGCGAGATAAAATATTAAGTCAGCAGCTGTCTCCAAATGAAAGCCTGGTTGAATACCAGCTGGCCAAGGAATACGGCGTCAGCCGCGCTACGGCCAAGAAAGCGATCCTGATGCTGGAGCAGGAGGGCCTGGTTGTTGTTGAAGCCAACAAGAGTGCCAAGGTGCGTTCCTTTTCCAGGCAGGAGGTACATGATTTTTTAGAGTTCCGTCAGGAATTGGAGGGGTATATCGCCCGGCTGGCGGCACCACTGTTTACAGAAAAAGACATCCGGGAATTAGAAGAGATCATTGAGGAGATGAAAGGATACAAGGAAGCTGGCCGATTGGTGGATTATTCGCATGACAACCAGCGCTTTCATCAGAAAATCATGGATGTATGTCCCAACAGGCTGGCCGTGGAAGTAACTGCCAATCTAAAAGCTCAGATGCGAAAGTATAATACACGCACAATCCTGGTGCCCGGCCGGGCCGATCATTCCTTCGCTGAGCACAGCGCCATCTTAGCAGCGATCCGCAATCATTCTCCGGAAGAAGCGGAAAAGGCAATGCGTAATCACATTGCCCAGGTGCAGAAGGAATTCGAGGAAAATATTGAATTATTTATGTGACGAGCTATTCAATTCCGCTTTCCTGTAGATGGCCTTTCTTCCAAAAAAAGCCCCCCTTTTTCAAAAAATAATCCCCCTGAAAGACAGGGGAACGGTTTTCAATGTTAATTGACGGATACGAAAAAAAGCCGAAATGGGGCCTTACAGGCAAAAGAAAGCCCCTGAAGCGTCTGCCTCAAGGGTGATGGCTAAGAGCTCTTGTTTTGATACCATCTTATAATATAGCAGCCAAGGTGGACATTGCAGTTCCGCGCTGCAGCTTGTAGTTGGCCCGGGGCGTAAGAAACCCTGCAGAGGCATTTTCCGCCGCTATGGTAAGTCTGGGGAAGGATACACATTATGTCAACTTTTTATTCTATCAAAAGTTGACGTGTTTCATTTTATGTGCTATCCTACGAACCGTAAAGAGCGATCAACAGGAAGGGAGACGCAGCGTATGAACGCCAAGCAGCAGATTGCCGCGCTTCTGGAGGAGGCCGGCAAGGAATACCTGTCTGGAAACGCCATCGCGGAAAAGCTGGGCATCACCCGCGCGGCGGTATGGAAGTGCATCCGCCAGATGGAAGAAGAGGGGTACCGTTTTGAGGTGACCCGGAAGGGATACCGCCTCAGCGAAGAGAGTGATGCCATCAGCAAAAACGCCGTCCTCCGGTATCTGGGCGATGCGGCTCCCCTGTTCGATCTGGAGGTGCTCAGCGAGGTGGATTCCACCAACACTTACCTCAAGCGCAAGGCCCCCGAGCTCAAGGCAGCCGGGAACAGCGACGCCGCTCCCTGGCATACCGTCATCGCCGGCAGCCAGAGCGCCGGCCGGGGCCGAATGGGGCGATCCTTCTCCTCCCCCGCCGGCACCGGCGTGTATCTGAGCGTATTTCTCATGCCGCGCCTCTCGGCCCGGCAGGCCGTGCGGATCACCACGGCGGCGGCCGTGGCGGCCTGCCGCGCCATAGAGGCCTGCACCGCCGGGGAAAGCC
>CADBTC010000397.1 GCA_902797445.1 uncultured Eubacteriales bacterium
CACGGACAGCCAGGCCCTGGTGTACAAGGTGCCTGGCGGCATGCTGAGCAACATGATCGCCAACCTGAAGGAAATGAACGCCATGGACAAGTTTGACGCGGCGCTGCTGGAGATCCCCGAAGTCCGCAAGGATCTGGGCTATCCTCCGCTGGTGACCCCCCTGAGCCAGATGGTGGGCAACCAGGCCGTGACCAATGTGCTGGTGGGCGAGCGGTACAAGAACATTTCCAACGAGGTCAAGAACTACTTCCGCGGGGAATACGGCATCGCGCCGGCGCCCGTGGACAAGGCCCTGGAAGAAAAGATTCTTGGCGCCGGCGGCAAGCCTGTGGACTGCCGGATTGAGGACAGCAAGCGCACCGGAGCGGACTTCCAGAAGGCGAAGGAAGCCCTGGGCGACCTGGCGCAGAGCGAAGAAGATATCATGAGCTATATCTGCTTCCCGGCCCAGGCCGAGAAATTCCTGAAAGACCGGAAGGCCGAGCAGGAAAAGAAGGTTCCTTACACCATCGTTGAAGCCTGAGGAGAGTGAAAGAGAATGAAGGAAGGAATGCTGAGCCTGAGCGAAAACCTGCTGGACGCGGTTCTTGGCTATGTGGTCGTGTTTATCGGGCTGGCTTTGCTGATGGTGGTCATTATCATCGCCGGGAAGGTGATGTCCCGGAAAGCCCCTGCGAAAACGGCGGAAGCGGTCAAGCCGGCAGCGGCCCCCGCGGCCCCGGCAGTTCCCGCTGCCCCGAAAAAGCTGGCTCCCGGCAGCGCGGGTGAGGTCAAGATTTACGACACGGATCCTCGGGACGCGGCCATGATCATGGCGATTGTGGCGGATAAGCTGGGCAAACCCCTGAATGAGCTTCGGTTCGTATCCATTAAGGAGGTAAAGAAAGCATGAAGTACAAAGTGACGCTGAAAGGCAAGACCTATGAAGTGGAAGTGGAACATGGCGAAGCCATGATCCTGGATGAATACGAAGCCATTGCCCCCTCCGCGCCGGCTCCCGCTGCCGCGCCTGCGGCTGCTGCGCCCGCGGCTCCCGCACCTGCGGCCGCTCCGGCTCCTGCCCCCGCGGCTGTCGCCGGCGAGCAGGTGACCTCTCCCATGCCCGGCACCATCGTGAAGGTGAACGTCAAGGCCGGACAGGCGGTGAAGAGCGGCGAGGTGGTCGCCGTGCTGGAAGCCATGAAGATGGAAAACGAGATTATGGCCCCCCATGACGCCACCGTCGTCCAGGTGCTGACGGATGTGGGCACGAAAGTGGATACCGGTACGCCCATCATGGTGCTGGGTTAAGGGAGGAGAGAGAGCATGTTAGAATCCCTTGCCAAGCTGGTCAATGAATCCGGCTTTGCCATGATGCTGTCCGGCGACGGCTGGAAGAACGTGGTGATGATTGTCATCGCCTGCGTCCTGCTGTATCTGGGCATCAAAAAGCAGTATGAGCCGCTGCTGATGGTGGGGATTGCGATGGGGTGCCTGCTGGCCAACGTCAGCGCCTTGAGCAAGACGGACGCCCTGTATCATCAGGAGCTTTGGGATGCTTTCCTGGACAAGACCAGCCCCTTCTATCACAGCTACGGCCATATCATGGCAAACGGGGGCCTGATAGACATTCTGTACATGGGTGTGAAAGCGGGTATTTATCCCTGCCTGATCTTTATCGGCATCGGCGCCATGACGGACTTCGGTCCCCTGATTTCCAACCCGACCAGCCTGCTGCTGGGCGCCGCGGCGCAGTTCGGCGTGTTCTTCGCCTTCTTCGGAGCCAATCTGCTGGGTTTCACCGGCAATGAGGCGGCGTCCATCGGCATCATCGGCGGCGCGGACGGCCCCACGGCGATCCTGACCACCACCAAGCTGGCCCCGCATCTGCTGGGCCCGATCGCGGTGGCCGCTTACAGCTACATGGCGCTGATTCCCATGATTCAGCCGCCGCTGATGAAAGCACTGACCACTTCGAAACAGCGCAAGGTCAAAATGACCCAGCTGCGGGAAGTCAGCAAGACGGAGAAGATTATCTTCCCCATCATCGTGACCATTTTCGTGGTGCTGCTGCTGCCCTCCACCGCGCCCCTGATCGGATGCCTGATGTTCGGCAACCTGCTGAAGGAAACCGGTGTCACCGAGCGGCTGAGCGACGTGGCCCAGAACGCCCTGATGAACATCGTGACCCTGTTCCTGGGAATCAGCGTCGGGGCCACCATGGTCGGCAGCAACTTTCTGAATATCCAGACCATCTATATCGTGGTGCTGGGTCTGATTGCCTTCTCCTTCAGCACCATCGGCGGCCTGCTGGTGGGAAG
>CADBTC010000398.1 GCA_902797445.1 uncultured Eubacteriales bacterium
CCCAGCCGGATCCGGCTTCCCTGCACTGCTTCGCGGTATTCGGATTGTACGGGAACGGATCTTTTTCTTTGCCGGCCCAGCCAATGCTGACGGCAGCCGCAAAAAAGCTGATTTTCTTTCCCATTGTTCTTTTTGGGCATCCGGCGTATAATGCTTTCAAACAGGAAAAGCAGAATGGAAAAAGCGAAGCTCCCTGACCGCGGATGCGGAAAGGGATGAAAAAGGATTAAACGTTGCTTCGGAGGGAAAAGCGATGAAGCATACGAGAAAACCTTCCACTGTATGGATCATTTTTTTGATTTTGTTCATCAGCATGGCGCTGATGGTCGTCTCCGGGGAAGTGATGATCCGTATCGCCCGACAGGAGCTGGAGACCCGGGCGCTGGAGACCACGAAGGCGGAGATCGGCCACATCAGCGATGCGCTGTACGCCCAGCTTACATCCATCCAGACGGAGAACACGGAGATTCTCAACAACGAATCGGTGCTGGCCCTGGCCATGCGCAGCTCCATCCTGGACAGCTATGAAATGGTATCCTATAAAAGTGCCATCATGAAGCTGATGCGGACAAAGATCGCTCAGACCAATATTGCCACCCGGGCTCAGCTGTACATTCCCACCGTGCATACCATCATCACCCCCCAAAAGGCAGTGGAGGTATCGGATCAGGAGCTGCGAGAGCTTTTGTCCATCGTAACGGCCTTCCCCAACGGCCTGTACTATACAGAGGACGAAATCGGTTTCTGGAGCGCCTCGCCGCTGATCTATAACCCGGCAGCAGCCCCGAATTCCCGCATCATGATGAACGGCATCCCGCGCAGCGCGCTGCGGGAAATGCTGGATGCCTATACACAGCCCATCGGCTGCCAGCTGGTGCTGACCTTTGACTCCGTCGTGCTGGCCAGCTCCCAGGGAGCTCTGTTGGATGAAAGCGTGCTCGGCAGCTCCGATGAGGACGTGAGGATGATCCAAAGCGGCATCCACGCCTATTACGTAATCCGCGCCCGGCACGCCTTCAGCAGCCTGTCCATCATCGCGGTGCTGCCTGTGGACAGCGTAATGCGCAATATATACCGCCTGCAGGGGATGATGAAGATATGGGAGCTGATCAGCCTGCTGATTATCGGGCTGGCAGCGATGGCGTATTATCGGGTTGTGTGCGCACCCCTCAAGCGCATATCGGCCAAGATGCATCAGATCGGCGACGGGGATCTGTCCGTACGGATGGGGCCGGAAAAAACAGCGGAACTGGAAAACGTGAGGCGCACCTTTAACGGCATGGCGGAGCGGCTTCACCAGCTGATCGACCGGGAATACAAATCCCGCCTGCTGGCAGCCAGCGCGGAAAAGAAGGCGCTGCAATATCAGATTACTCCCCATTTTCTTTACAACACCTATTTCCAGCTGCGCAATCTGATTCGGCTGGAGGAAAACGAGCAGGCGGGACATCTGGCCGACCTGATGGGAAATTACCTGCGTTACATCGTGCATCAGGATGATCCCTGCGCCACCCTGGCGGAGGAGCTGGAACACGCCCGGAATTACGCCGAGATCCAGCGCATGCGCTTCGGGGATCGCATCGATGTGATATACGATATGGCAGCAGGCGGCTGGCAGAAACTTGTGGTACCCCGGCTGCTGGTGCAGCCCCTGATCGAAAATGCCTTCGGCCATGGACTGAAAAACATGGAGAACGGCATCGTGCGCCTGCGGGTACAAACCACGGAAACGGAAACAGAAATCAGCGTGGAGGATAATGGGGAGACCCTGGACGATGAAACGCTCTCCCGACTGCGCCGCGTCCTGCAGGAGGGCGACAGCAGAGAGGGCGGAGGCATCGCCCTGGCCAATATCCATCGGCGGCTGCAGCTGCACTTCGGCCCGGCCGGCCGCCTGGAATGCAGCCGGTCGGAGCTGGGCGGGCTTCGGGCAGTCATCGTGATTCCCGCCGGAGAGACATATTTTGCCCACGGCCGCGGCGCGGGCGTGGCTACAAAATAGTCATTCGAAGAAGGAGCGATAGCATGTCCCGTATATTACTGGTAGATGACGAACCTCTGACCACCCGAACCCTGCAGGCGCTGATCCAGGATGAAATGCCGGAGGTGGAGGTATACAGCGTCCATTCCGCGATGCAGGCCCTGGAGCTGCTGAAGAAAAATCTGTACGACGTGGTGGTGACCGACGTGGCCATGCCCCGCGTTTCCGGGCTGGAGCTGCTGGATCAGGTGAAAAAGCAGTGGCCCATGAGCTATGTGATCGTGCTGACAGCGTACAGCAGCTTCGATTATGCCTACCAGGCCGCCCAGTATGAGGACGTACGCTTTATTCTGAAAATCGAACCGCCGGATGTGATCCTGGAGGCGGTCCGCACCGGCCTTGGCAAGGTGGCCCGGTATTTCAGCATGTCCGAAAACGATCAGCGCGTCCGGCAGTATATGAAGGAAACGCTTCCCCTGCTGCAGCAGACCCTGCTGGAGAGGCTGCTGCTGTTCGGAGAGGACCTGCCGGAGCCCGCTCTGTGTGCGGGCTCCGGCATCAGTGTTCTGCCCGATCGGGATACCTGGCTGGCCGTCACCGGCGTAATGGACCGGCAGGAAAAAATGCGGGAGATCTGCTTTCTGATCCTGTCCATGCTGCGGGACCGGGGCTTTCGAGCCGACGCCTGGTTCGCCGAATCCAACGCCATCCTGCTGATACAGTCCGACAGCGAAACGGACCTGGCCGCGGTCATTCACAGCCAGCTGGACCGGATGATCGAGGGGGCTGACCGGACGACGAATCTGTCCTTTGCCCTGTCCTCCATCCCCGTTCCCTGGAATCGGGTCGGGGAGGCGGCGCTGGCCCTGACGCTTTTTTCCCGCAAGGAGCTGGAGGGAGGCCGGATCGTGCTGACGGATCCCCTTGTGAAGCAGGAGCGGCGCCTGACCTTTACGGACGGGCTGCGCTGGCGGCGATGCATCGACCGGAGGGACCTGGAGGGATTAATGGACAGTCTGACGCAGGGCATTGAGATGGAGGGCTATCCCCAGGGACGGGAGCGCTGCGCGGTGCTGCTGCAGATGCAGCTTCGGGACAGCTTCGGCGCAGCTAGTCTTGAACGGGCCAGAACGGAAAAATACGCCGCGGAATCGGTGCTGTTCCATGCGGGCTACCGCACAGCTGAGGATTGGCTGGCCGCGGTGCGGGCACTTCTGGTCAGCCTGTTTTCCGGCAGCAGCGAGGAGCGGCTCTCGGAAACGGAAGCTATGCTGAACCGGATTAACCGGTATATTCAGGAGCATTATGCTGAAGAAATCTCTCTCTCCCGGATCGCGGAGGTGTTTAATTATAACAGCAGCTATCTCTCCCGCATCTACAAGCAGGCAATGCGGGAGGGAATTAACGAGCACATCATCCGCACGCGGATCGAAGCAGCGTGCCGGCTGCTGAGGGGCAGCGAAATCAGTGTCAGCGAAATCGCGGCTCAGTGCGGGTTCCAGACAACTAAATATTTTATTACCGTATTCAAGCGGCTGAAAGGTCAAACGCCCAAAACGTGGCGCGAAACAAACAGTAGGTATTAAAAGGCATTTTAATAACCATTTATGACAAAATTACAGAATCAGAAAGTAAAAAAATTGGGTTTCGCCCTCCCCTGCCTTTCGAATATAATTCAAACAACCCACAATGGTGAATATGATAAGGAGGGAAAAAAACATGAAAAAACGCTTCTGTATCCTGCTGGCAGCCCTGATGCTGCTCAGCTGCGTGTCCGGCTGCTTCGCGGAAGAGACCGATTACAAAGCCATCTATGCGGACAGAGTGGGATATGTCGTTGATCACTTCGCCTCCTGGGCGGAGGAAAACGGCGTATCGGATTTCCTCAAGCCCTATGATTCGCCCACGACCGTCACCATGGTGCACAATTACAACAACTCCGCCGAGAACATGATCGGCAAGCTGGGAGAGCGCTACGGCGAAAACTACAGCACCAACCGCTGGACGGAGATCATGAAAAAGTGCCTGAACATCGACGTGCAGTATGACTGGTGGGCACACGACGACGATTACAACACCAAGCTGCGCATGTCCATGGGCGCGTCCACCCTGCCGGATGTGTTCGTAGTAAACCAGCAGAGCGACGTGGCCCAGCTGGCGGAAGCCGGGCAGATCATTCCCCTCAACGACCTGATCGAAAAATGCGCGCTTCCCGAAATCCGGGAGCGCTGGTACATGGACGGCGGGCTGACCCTCTCCATGGTCACCATCGATGGCCAGATCTACGGCTTCCCGCAGACCCTGTCCCACACGGATGACGCAGCATACATTTTCATCCGGTCTGACTGGATGAAGGAGCTGGGCATCGAGGAGCCCAAAACCATTGAAGATGTCTGGGATATCGGCTACAAATTCGTGGAGGCTGGCAAGGCCAAATACGGCGTGTTCCTGGAGGCAGGCCAGCCCTCGGTGATGTACGATTACCTGCGGGGCATGTGCGAGGCCTATCACGCCTATCCGCAGACCTGGGTGGTCACGGAGGACGGCACGCTGCAGTTCGGCGCCACGCAGGATGCCATGCGCGCCCCCCTGAAGCAGCTGCAGAAAATGTACGCCGACGGGATGATCGATCCCGAATTTGCCACCAAGGATGAAACCAAGGCCTTTGAGGAGATCATCAACGGCAATATCGGCCTGGTCTTCGGCCCCCACTGGGTGATGACCTTCGTCATGAACATGTACGATCTGGAGCCGACAAAGGACGTGACCTGGTACTGCTGCGCCATTCCGGACTCCGACGGCAACATCGTACCCGAGGCCATCAAGACCAACAACCGCGGGTTCGTCTGCATCAACGCGAACTGCAAGAACCCCGAAGCGGCGTTCAAGATGCTGAACCTGTATCACTATGCCAGCTACTATTCCAGCGATCCCACCTGGTGGGGCTACGAGGAATCCTACTCCCGCATGATCGCCCCCGTATGGTCCACCGTGAAGCCCACCGACAACCTGGACACCTATGAGAACCTGCAGAAGGTCTTCGCTGCCAACGATCCGTCCCTGCTGGAAGGCAAGGCTGTTTCCTATTACGGCAACATCACCTCCAGCGATTATAAGAAAGCCTGGGCCTGGAACCAGATGTTCGGCACCGCGGAATACACACCCATGAAGGTGCTCAAGTATCTGAACGAAAACGGCCTGCTGTTCTATAACGCGTATGTGGGCGCTCCCTCCGTCACCTACCAGGATTACTGGAGCACCATGGATGATCTGACCACCCAGATGCTGATCAAAGTCATCATGGGTGCCGATGTGGACACCACCTTTGACGAATATGTGAAGCAGTGGAACGCCATCGGCGGCGCCAAGATCACCGAAGAAGCCAATGAATGGTATCAGCAGCACAAATAACCTGAACGCCTGTCTGAATTGAAAGCTTAGCACAAATTCTCGGGAAACCCCTCAGTGCGCCGGTCGGCTGAGGGGTTTTCCTGGACTGCGGAGGGAGGGACGGACGATGAAAAAAGCGGCGGGCGGAAGAAAGCCGACCCACTTTCTGCGGAAGGAAGCCCAGCTTCACCTGATGGTGCTGCCGGCCGTGCTGCTGGTGCTTGTATTCAGCTATTTTCCCCTCTACGGGCTGAAAATCGCGTTCCAGCGCTTTCTTCCGGCCAAAGGCCTGTTCGGCAATCAGCGCTTTGTGGGCCTGGATAATTTCAGATATGTGCTGTCGCTGCCCAATTTTCTCCCGGTTCTGCGCAATACATTTATCATCGCAGGCGCCAAAATCGTGCTGAATCTGCTGGTACCGGTGACGGTGGCTCTGATGCTCAATGAAATCAGCAGCAGCAAGATCAAACGGCCCATCCAGACCATCATCTATTTTCCCCATTTCCTGTCCTGGATCATTTTCGGCGGGATTCTGATCGACCTGCTGTC
>CADBTC010000399.1 GCA_902797445.1 uncultured Eubacteriales bacterium
CCGTTGTACAGGTAGGTGTCAAACCAGCTGTTCCAGGCACCGACCGCCACAAACAGCGCGACGGTGGCCATCACGGGCAGGCAGAGCGGCAGGATGATCTGGAAGAAGGTACGCAGATCGCCCGCGCCGTCGATACGGGCCGATTCCACCAGCGCCTCCGGCAGGCCCATGATGTAGGTCCTGATCACGATCATGTTGAAGCAGGAAAACATGGTGGGGATAATGTAGACCCAGAAGGTGTTCTTGAGGCCCAGCGTCCTGGAAATCAGCAGGTAGTTGGGAATCAGGCCGGCGTTGACATACATGGTCAGCACCATCAGCGTCGTGATGAACGTGCGCAGCACGTATTCCTTCCGGCTCAGGGCGTAGGCCAGCATGGAGGTGAAGAACAGGTTGAGCACCGTGGTGATCACCGTCTTGGACAGCGATACCAGGAACGCCTTGTAAACGGCGGTATCATTCAGCAGCTCATCGTATGCCTTGGTGCTGAACACGCGCGGCCAGATGCCCAGGCCGCCCTTGACCGCGTCCATGCCGTCGCTGAAGGAATACGCGACGGTGTTCAGCACGGGATACAGCGTAATAAACATCAGGACGCAAAGGATGATGGTATTCACTACCGGGAAGACGACGTCCCGCCTCTTGCGGCGCTTGGTTTGAGTCATGGCAGTCACGATCATCTCCTCCTTCCTCAGATCAGAGTGTTCTCATCCAGCGCTTTGGCCGTCGCGTTGGCGATCAGCAGCAGGATAATGCCGACGACGCTCTTGAACATGCCGGCGGCGACACCGTAGGCATAGTGAGGACGGGAGCTGCCAAAGCTGTACAGCAGGGCAAATACTTCGATCGTGTCAGAAAACTTCATGGTCAGGCCCGACCGCATCAGGTACTGGATCTCAAAGCCGGCTTCCATGAGGTGGCCGATGTTCATGATCAGCAGCACCATGAAGGTTGAACGGATCCCGGGCAGGGTCACGTTCAGGATCCGCTGGAAGCGGCCCGCGCCGTCGATGGCGGCGGCCTCGTACAGGCTGGGATCAATGGAGGTCATGGCGGCGATATAGATGATCGTATTCCAGCCGACCTCTTTCCACACATTGATCACGCCGACCAGCCACCAGAAATACTCACCCTTGCCCAGGAAGAAAATGGGCTGCTCGGTCAGATGAAGCGACAGCAGCAGATTGTTGATGGCGCCGTTGCTGGAAAAGATGTTCTGGGCCATGCCCACAACGATGACCATGCTCAAGAAGTGAGGCAAATATGTGACGGTCTGCACCGTCCGCTTGAAGCCCCTGTTGCGCACCTCGTTGAGCAGAACCGCCAGCAGGATGGAGGACACCGTGCCGAATACCAGATTGATCAGGCTCATCGCCAGCGTGTTCCGGATGGACAGCAGGAAATCCTCGCGTCCGAACAGGAACGTGAAGTTGTCAAACCCGACCCATTTGCTGCCCGCCAGGCCCAGCTTGGGCTGATAATCCTGGAACGCCGTCAGCCAGCCCCACAGTGGGCCGTAATTGAACAGCAGCACATACAAGAGCATCGGCACGGACATGATCATCAGCTGATACTGCCCGCCCAGGGTCCGGAAAAAGCCCTTCTTTCCGCCTGGCGCCTCCAGCGCCCCGGTCTGAGCCCTCTTTCCTGTCCTGATCATCTTATCCTCCCCCTTGAATCACGAATAAACGCCAAGAGGGGAGAGAGCACTCTCCCCCCTCTTTTATATGGTTCGATTAGTTGAGAGCCTGCTCGACCAGCTTCAGCACTTCGGCCTGCATGAAGTCGGAGTAGATCGTGGCGGACGGGGTGATTTCAGCGACGAAAGCATCCCAGTTGGCGTCGATCTCGGAAGGATCACAGGTGATGATGATGGGCAGCCAACGATCCTGGATGGGCAGGAAGCCCTGGTTGTAATCGATGTCGATGGGGCCCTTGTCGATCTGCCAGGCTTCGCCGTAAGGCGCGAGCTCGATGGGCGGGTTGAAGAACTCAGCGGGGGTCTTCTTGCCGGCGGCGGTCAGGAACTCCTTGTCATAGTCGTTCATCTGGCCGAAGTAGATTTCAGGCTGCTGGCTCGGATCCCAGGCGTTGCCGTTGTCCATGGTGCCCTGCTTCTTCGGGCAGGATTCCCAGATGGTCAGG
>CADBTC010000400.1 GCA_902797445.1 uncultured Eubacteriales bacterium
AGCTGATCTGGGAGAAGGCCTATGTGATGTTCCATACCGGGCAGCCGGCGGACAAAATCGCGGCTTTTCTTCGTGAAACAGACCGGGTCCGGGAGGATGTCGTCATCGAGCTGTGCCGGGCCCTGAACCTGGCCGGAGAATACGCGGAAGCGCTGCGTACCCTGCAGAGCCGCCCGTTTACGCCATGCGAAGGCGGCGAGCACGCCGTGGCGGAGCAGTATATGTTTGCGCATCACGCGCTGGGACGGCAGGCGCTGGCCGCGGGGAACCTGGAGAATGCCCTGGCGCATTTCCGCAGCGCGCAGGTTCTGCCGGACAATCTTGGCGCGGGCCTCTGGAATGACGTGCTGCTGGTCCCGCATCGGTATTACGAAGCGCTGACCCTGCTCCGGATGCAGGAGCGGCAGGAGGCTGAAAAGCTGCTGAACTGGATCCTGATGCTGAAACAGGATTATTTCTCCGACATGCATTTGCCGGAGCTTCCCTGCTGGCAGGCTATGGCGGATCAGCTCCTTGGCAGAAGCGCCTCGGCCAGGGAAAGAATCGCAGCGCATCTGCGGGCGCAGGCGGCTGCGGAGGGGGGGATCGATCCGGGGTACCGCAAAACAACGCCCTTCTTCATTTCGTACATGGAAGACGCAAAAACCCAGCGGCGGGCGATCATTGCCTGGCAGAAAGCGATGGCCTATACCGCGGCGGGCGATTCGGATCAGGCGTCCCGGTACGCTTCGGAAGCCCTGAAGCTGGATCCCGCCAATCTCTACGCTTCTTTGCTTCTTGCTCCCGAAAAGAACTGTAACGCTTCTTTCTCCTGAAAAAACGGAAGGAGAAAGAGCGACGTGCGGCCGGAAGAATGGCCTTTTGCCTATGAGAATGGCGTCCTGACCCTGGAGGCGGAGCTGGGAGTCAATGATGTTTATTTTTTCGAGATCACACAGGACTGAAAAACAGAATCGATTGGGGTAAAGCCCCGGATCAGAGATATTCGAAATAAACCGGAGGAGCGATGGTTTCGTTTCTCCGGTATTATCATATGCGTGATCAGATCTGCCTGGCGGTCTCTGCGCCCCTTTTTTCATCGTGCGGTTACGCAGTAAAATGCCTGCGAACCATATGCAAATGCAAAGAGGAATTTTTTCCAATTAATGATTGACAATTCACAAATTTTGTATCATAATCAATTATATCATTTGCTTTCAGAAGCAGAAAGGAGCCCGGCAATGTCACGCAGAAGGATTGAACGCGGTACACCGGAGCAGGGGAATGCCATCGATATGAATACCGGAGAACCGATCCGGCAGCCTTCGCTTCCCTTAATCTGTGAGCGGATCCGCTTTTATCGGAAAAATCAAGGCATGGGGCAGAAAGTTTTTGCGGAAAAGATTGGCGCCCAGGCCAACACGGTTAATAACTGGGAAAGGGGCCGCAGCCGCCCGGATGTCAGCCTGCTGCCCCGCATCTGCGACGTACTGGGTATTACGCTTGAGCAGGTGTTTGGCCAGCCTGCTCCGGGAAGCTCGCTTTCCGAAAGGGAGGCAGCGCTGATCGGAAGATACCGGCAGATGAACGCGGGAGACCGTTATATCGTGGACATCATGGTGAAAACCATGCTGACCGTGGAGGAAGCCCGGAATCGGCAGAAAGGCCGCAAAAAGATCTTTGAGCTTCCGCTGATCGACAGAAGCCTGGCTGCCGGGATCGGTGATCCGACGGAATATGAAGGGCGGTTCTCGTCCTTTTACCTGTATGATGTGCCGGGGCTGGAACGGGCGGACTGTGTATTCAGGGTCAGCGGGGACAGCATGGAGCCGGATTTCCACGACGGGGATTATGTCCTGGTGGAGCGCATTCCTGGCGCACCGGAACTTTCGGAAGGTGAAATCGGGGCATTTGCCATCGGCAACGAACTGTATATCAAGGTGTATCGGGCGGATGGTCTGCATTCGCTGAACCCGAGGTATCCGATCATCCGCAGCAGTGAAGATAATCCGGTATATATGATCGGTCGAGTGGTGGGGAAGGTAGATGAGCAGGCCAAAGCGACGAAAGAAGACATACAGCTTTATGACACGCTCAGGGAGTAACGGATGCCTTCACGCGGGCCAGAGACACGGCCGTGCGGCCGGGCGGAGACTTTGACCGGAGGGCGGGGAGAGACATGGAACACGTGACAGATCTGGTGCTGCTGTTCTTTTTGTATTCATTCTTTGGCTGGTGTATGGAAGTGACGCTGAAGTATATTCAGTTTCACCGGTTTATTAACCGCGGGTTTCTGACAGGGCCGATCTGTCCCATTTACGGGACGGGCGCCATCCTGATCACCGTGGCAGTGGAGCTGCTGACGCCGTTTGAAAAGGCATACGGGACCACCTTTGCCATCTCTTTTGTCCTCTGTGGAGCGGTCGAATACTTTACCAGCTGGTATATGGAAAAGCGCTTTCATGCCAGGTGGTGGGACTACAGCCAGAAGCCCATGAACCTGCACGGTCGGATATGGATCGGGAATCTGGTGCTGTTCGGGCTGGGCGGCGTAGGCATTGTGCATTTTTTCAATCCGCCGCTGTTGGCCTTTCTGACAGGCCTGAACCCGTCGGGGAAGGGCTTCCTTGCCGGCGGATTGATCGTCCTGTGCGCGGCGGACTTCGCGATGACCCATTTTGTGCTGAAGCTGGTCAAGGTGGGGGTCGAAAACAGCCAGGCCGACAATACCGAGGAGATCAGCCGGGAGGTGCGGCTGCTGCTGAGCGACCGCAACATGTTCTACCGGCGGTTTGCGGACGCCTATCCTGAGGTGATTTACCGGACGGACCGGGTGAAAGAGAGAATTGCCCGGGTCCGGGCTGAGTCGGAGCGGATCCGGAAGGAAGCGGAAACCAGGGTGCAGGAGGTTTCCGCACGGGTGGAACAGATGGCGGAGCCGGCGGCAATGATCAAGAGCGGACTGATCGAAAAGCAGGGGAAACTGATTGCCATGCTGTATGACGAGGAGGAGGCGAGCGAATCGGCGCGGGAGCTGAAGGCGCTGATTGACGCCGATCTGGAACGGCTGGAAAGCCGTCCTTCCGTCCGAATTGCGAACAGAATGCGGAAAGCATGAAGACGGCGGAGGCCGCGTCAGATAAGAGGTTTCTATGGAGTTATCGAGCGCGAAAAAAAAGCTGACACTGTTTTTCAGCATGCTGTATATCAGCGCCTTTACCTTTGGCGGCGGCTTTGTCATCGTCACGTTTATGAAACGGCGCTTTGTGGATGAGCTGCACTGGCTGGATGAGCAGGAAATGCTGGATATGACGGCCCTGGCCCAGTCGGCCCCTGGACCGATCGCGGTCAACGCGGCGATTCAGGTCGGCTGGAAGGTTGGCGGCCTGACCGGTATGCTGGCCGCGGTTTTGGGCACTGTGATTCCGCCGGTGGCGATCCTGACGGTTATTTCCTTGTTTTATCAGGCCTTTGAAGCCAATCCCGTCGTCGCCATGACGCTGAGAGGCATGTCCTGCGGGGTGGCGGCGGTGATTCTGGATGTCGCCGTCAGCATGGGGGAGAAGCTCGTGCGGGCGAAGAACGGAATCCATCTGGCGGTGATGGCGGCCGCGTTTATCGCCACGTTCTTCCTTCGGATCAACGTGATCTGGATCATTCTCTGCGCAGGCCTGATCGGTTTTGTATCCGCGCTGCTGGAGCGGAAAGGAATGGAAAAGACATGATATTGATCCGGCTTTTTCTCAGCTTTCTGCAGATCGGGCTGTTTTCGATCGGAGGCGGATACGCGGCCATCCCGCTGATTCAGGAGCAGACGGTCACATTGAACGGTTGGCTGACGGCGGAACAGTTTATGAATCTGGCTACCATCGCGGAAATGACGCCGGGCCCGATTGCCATCAACGGGGCAACCTTTGTGGGGCTCAAGGTCGCGGGCTTTCCGGGCGCGGTCGCGGCGACCTTCGGCTGCATCCTGCCGTCGCTGGTGATCGTGTCCATCCTGTCACTGATCTACCGCCGTTACCGGTCGCTCCCGATGCTCCAAAGCGTTTTGGGTTCGCTGAGACCGGCTGTGATCGCCCTGATCGCGGCGGCCGGCATCAACATGCTGCTGCAGGTTGCGTTCGGGGGCCGGGAAAACATATCGCTGACAGAGATACACTGGGTTGGGGCGGCGCTCTTTACGGTCAGCTTTCTGATTATGCGGAAGTTTCACTTTAACCCCATCGTCGTCATGGCGATGTGTGGCGTCGCGGGCCTCCTGCTTGGCATGATTGGCATTCCGCTTTAACATGGCTCCCATATCAAAAGCGCCTGCGGCTGAAGGCAGGCGCTTTTGCGTTTCACATTCGTTCTGTTGTCGCGGGGATCCGTTTCATCCGTCAAAAGCCTGAAACACCCTGCCGCAGCTTCATGAGCCAGATGGTCCGTCCGTTGATCAGACCGCGCCGGACCGAAATGCGCCGCGCAGATGCGCGGCGCCGGGAAGAAAACGGTTACAGATATTTTCCCGTCAGACTCTCCGGATGCGTCCGGATGGTCTCCGGAGATCCTTCCGCCACAATGCGTCCGCCTTCGTCGCCTCCGCCGGGCCCCATATCGATGACATAATCCGCGTTCCGGATCACATCCAGATCATGCTCAATGACGACGACCGTGGCACCGGCATCGATCAGGGCCTGGAAGACCTGCAGCATTGTCTGTACATCCAGGGGATGCAGCCCGATGGTGGGTTCATCGAATACAAAAACGGAATCGGACTGGCCCCGGCCCATTTCACTGGCCAGCTTCAGCCTTTGGGCTTCTCCGCCGGAGAGACTGGGGGTCTCCTCGCCCAGGGTCAGATAACCGAGGCCGAGGTTTTCCAGCACTTCCAGCCGGGGACGGACGGTATTCATATGCCGGCAGAACCGCAGGGCGGAGGAAATATCCATGTCCATCAGCTCCGGCAGGGAGAGGGCGGCACCGCTCTTATCCGCGTATCGGACGCCGTAGGCGGCTTTCGCGTAGCGGGAACCGCGGCAGCCCGGGCAGGGGATTTCCACATCCGGCAGGAACTGCACATCCAGACTGATGGAGCCCGTTCCGTCGCACACCGGACAGCGGAGGCTGCCCGTGTTATAGGAAAAATCGCCGGCCTTGTACCCCTTCGCCCGGGCGTCCTTTGACCGGGCGAAGATTTTCCGCAGCTCGTCGTGCACATTGGCATAGGTGGCCACGGTGGAGCGCACATTGATCCCGATGGGCGTGGCGTCGATCAGCTTCACGTGGGCAATGCCCTCGGCGGATACGGAACGGACATGGGGAGGCAGCGCGCTCCCTTTTATCGCGGCTTCCAGTCCGGGGATCAGGCTTTCCAGCACCATGGTTGTCTTGCCGGAACCGGATACGCCGGTGACGACCGTCAGCCTGCCCCGGGGGAGCCGGACATCCAGCGGACGGACCGTGTGGATTTCACCGGTGGACATCCGAATCTCGCCCAGACGGAAAAGCGCATCCTCCGCCACGGCGGGACGGGTCCGGCGGTTATTTCCCTCCCGGAAGAAGGGGCCGATCCGGGAAACCGGGTTTTCCGCGATCGCCTGCACCGTGCCTTCCGCCAGGACGGTGCCGCCCTTCGCTCCGGCGTCCGGCCCCATCTCGATGATCCAGTCGGATTCCTTCAGAATTTGAGTATCATGGTCCACCAGGATCACAGAGTTTCCGTCCGCGATCAGGTCATGAATGACCCCGTTCAGGCCGACGATATTCGAGGGATGCAGGCCGATGGAGGGTTCGTCCAGCACATAGAGCACGCCCGTGGTGCGGTTGCGGACGGCCCGGGCCAGCTGCATCCGCTGGCGTTCGCCCGTGGACAGCGTGGAGGCCGCCCGGTCCAGGGTCAGATAGGAAAGGCCCAGATCCATGAGCCGGCGGGCAGCGGAGAAGAAGGATTCGCAGATGCTTTCCGCCATGGGCCGCATCTCCGCGGGCATCGCGGCAGGGACCTTTTTGACCCACCCGATGAG
Organism: uncultured Eubacteriales bacterium; assembly: GCA_902797445.1. Lineage (GTDB taxonomy): Bacteria > Bacillota > Clostridia > Christensenellales > Aristaeellaceae > Aristaeella. The sequence continues at coordinate 5,988 of CADBTC010000400.1, forward strand.
CTCTGTCAGGGTCATTTTGCAGACATCCGCCAGAGACAGATCCATGATTCGGGGAGCCCTGGCTTTTTCGGACAGACGGGTGCCTCCGCAGTCCGGGCAGGAATGAACCCGAAGGAAACGTTCCACCCGCTTCATGCCCTTTTCATCCTTGACCTTGGAAAGCGCGTTTTCCACGGTATAGGTGGCGTTGAAATAGGTGAAATCCATCTCTCCCGAAGCGCCGCTGGTCTGGTTCTGATAGACCATGTGCTTTTTGACGGGGGCCCCGTGAAAGACGATTTCTCTTTCCCGGGACGACAGATCCCGGAAGGGCACATCCGTCCGGACGCCCAGATCCCGGGCAATATCCTTCATCAGGGACCACATAAGGGTCTGCCAGGGGAGGACCGCCCCTTCATCGATAGACAGGGACTCATCCGGAACCAGGGTGGATTCGTCCACGATCCGCACCTCCCCGGTGCCGTCGCAGCGGGGACAGGCACCCTGGCTGTTGAAGGCCAGCTCCTCGGCCCCGGGGCCGTAGAAATGTTCTCCGCAGACGGGGCAGACCAGCTCCTGTCCCGCGGCGACCGCCATGCTCGGCTCCAGATAATGCCCGTTGGGACAGCGATGGCGGCCCAGCCGGGAAAACATCAGGCGAAGGGAGTTCAGCAGCTCCGTGCCGGTGCCGAAGGTGGAGCGGATGCCGGGCACGCCGGGCCGCTGATGAAGCGCCAGCGAAGCGGGAACATACAGCACTTCGTCCACATCCGCCTTGGCGGCCTGGGTCATTCTGCGCCGGGTATAGGTGGACAGGGACTCCAGGTATCGGCGGGAGCCCTCCGCGTACAGGACGCCCAGCGCCAGGGAGGATTTTCCGGAACCGGACACCCCGGCAATGCCCACGATCTTCCCAAGGGGCACATTCACGTCGATATTCTTCAGATTGTGAACCCGGGCGCCGTGAATTTCAATATGATCAGCCAATGCGTACATCCTCCTTCGGGCCATCCGGCCAGCGGCTTCTTTCCGCAAAAACGGAAACCGTCGTATACTATACCATATTTCGGAGGAAAAATCCTTGCTTTCTTTGGCTCCTCAGGCAGCGCCCGAACCTACAACACCTCAGTTGACAGCGAAAGAAAAAAACTTTACGCCACCATATCCCATGATTGTGCAGTTTCCCTGCTGCATTCTTATTTCAATATCATCCTCAAACGCACCAAGCCCTGCATTACGCTGCACTGTCGAATGTCGCTCATCGTCCTTCAGGCTCTCTTCTCGCCGGGGAAGCAGCGTATGCGGGATTATACATATCAAAGACGGTATTTTTCATATGAACGGGGATTTCCGGTTCCTTTCTGAATTCCGTAGGGGTTTTGCCCACCAGCTTGCGGAACACCTTTGAAAAATACAAAGAGTCCGTATAGCCTATTTTGTCTGCGACCTCGGAATCAGAAAAATTAGTCATTTGCAGCAGGACACAGGCCCCTCTGATCCTTGTTTCCTGCAGATACATCTTGGGAGATTTGTTGAGTATGTCCTTAAAGGCGCGAAACAGACAGCTTCTGGAAACGTTGAGATACTCCGCAACCAATTCCACCGTAAGATTTTTATTGCTGTATGATTTGCCTATATAAGAATAACGTTTGGCCTGTAGTCAGGTTCGATTCCGGACTACAGGCCTTTTTTATTCTCCGAACGCAGCCATCATCCTCTCCAGCAGCACTTCAGAAGGCTTGGAAAACACCTGA
>CADBTC010000401.1 GCA_902797445.1 uncultured Eubacteriales bacterium
CGCCGCGATAATCGCCCAGGTGATCAGCGCGGGCACTCTGGATTTCTTTTTCATTTCCCTCACCTCACACCTTGTCCGTCGTCTTCTCGCCGAAGAGGCCGGTGGGCTTCACCACCAGAATTACAATCAGCAGCGCAAAGGTAAACGCGTCGGAGAAAATCGCCAGGCCCAGCGGTTTGGCGATCAGGCCGGCCTTGAACAGAATCACATCCAGGCCCTTGATGATGTTCTCCATGATGCCAATGATAAATGCGCCGATCACCGCCCCGGGAATGGAGCCGATTCCGCCGAACACCGCCGCTACAAAGGCCTTCAGACCAGGCATCGCGCCGGACGTCTGGATCACCGTGGGATAGTTGGTGAAATACAGCACACTGCCCACGCCCGCCAGGAAGGAGCCGATCACGAAGGTGGCGGAAATCACGCTGTTAATCTTGATCCCCATGAGCTGCGCGGTCTCGAAATCCTTGGACACCGCCCGCATGGCCATGCCGATCTTGGTTTTATTGATCAGCATGACCAGTGCCACCACCAGCAGGATCACCAGCACCGGCGTCACCAGGGTAACCACCTTCGTGGTCGCCCCGCCGATCTGGACGGAATCGGAAATGCCCGGAATCGTCGGATACTGCTTGTTCAGACCGCCGGTAATATACAGCACCAGGTTCTGCAGCGTGTAGCTGACCCCAATGGCGGAAATCATCGCAGACATCCGGGGTGCGGACCGAAGCGGCTTATAGGCCACCCGCTCGATGACAAAGCCTACCGCTGCCGTAATCAGCAAGACAGCCGGAATGCAGATCCACAGCGGAAGCCCCGAGGCGGCGATATACACCATGATGATACCGGCCACCATGAATACATCCCCGTGGGCGAAGTTAATGAGCCGGAGAATGCCGTACACCATCGTATATCCGATGGCAATCAGGGCATACTGGCCGCCCACCGATATACCGGAGAGAAGATAGGGAAAAATGGTATTCCACATAACTGGAACTCTTCCTTTCTTTCGGAGCCCCTGCTGTATACAGGAAAGGTACCCGCCATTCTCCGCCGAACAGGCGGAAACCCTTTCCGCCGGCGCCGCGGCACCGGAAGCTGTTCCATTGTTTCACGTGAAACATTGGATGCTTCCGCTGCCGGTACGCGGCGCGGCCGCCGCCCGGGTTTTCGGAAAACAGGGGATTTCTCCGAAAATGAAACTGCGGCGGAGGCAGCCTGCCCCCGCCGCGCAGAGTCTTTCGGACGCCGGTTCGGGGATTATTCCACGGTCTGCTCGGCCACGAATTCCCAGTCGCCGGTCTCGTTGTTAACCTTCTTCACGAAAGCGGAGGTGCGGATGGCATCGCCGGTTGCGTCGAAGGCAATGTGCCCGGACACGCCGTCAATCTCCACGGCGGGCAGGGCCGCCATGACCGCCGCGCCGTCGGTGGAGCCCGCATCCTGCAGGGCCTTCAGGGCAGCGAAGTATCCGTCGTAGCCCATGCAGGTCACGCCGGCGATCATGTCGTTTCCGCCGTTGTTGGTCATGGCTTCCGCATCGCTGGCCAGCCAGGCCTTGAAGCCCTCGTCAAATTCCTTGTTGGCGCCTTCCTGATAGAAGGTGGTCACGATCAGGTCAATATTGGTTCCCTTGGCCGCTGCGGCCACCACGTTGCTGTCCAGCGTATCACCGCCCAGCACCGGAATCGCGATACCCTGGCTGGCCGCCTGGGAGACGATCTGGGTGGAATAGGCGATGGACACGGGGCAGAAAATCAGGTCGGCGCCGTACATCTGGGCATTGCTCAGGAAAGACGTGAAGTCGGAGTTGTTATTCATGAAGTCGTCATGAATCACCGTGCCGCCCAGGCCTTCGAACGCCTGCTGGAAGAAAGTGATCAGGCCCTGGTCATAGTCATTGCCGGCTTCGCCCAGGCAGTAGGCCGTCTTCGCGCCCAGCTCCTTGAATGCGTAGTTCGCCAGCACCGTGCCCTGGAAGGGATCCAGGAAGCAGACGCGGAAATAGTGGCTGTTGCCCGCGGTGACCTGGGGATTGGTGCAGGTCAGGCCAATGGCGGGGATATTCGCATTCTTGAAATAATCGCTGCCCGCGATGGACACGCCGGAACCATAGGAGCCCAGCACGACGCTCACGTTTTCAGAAACCAGCTTCTGCGCCGCAGAAGGGGCCTTGTCAGCGGAAGAACCGTTATCCGCCGTGACCAGCTCTACCTTATAGGTCGTGCCGCCGATTTCCACCGTGGGCTGCACGATATTGGCGTACTGGATGCCCAGGGTTTCCTGCTTTCCGCCAGCCCCGGAGTCGCCGGACGCGGGCTCGAACACGCCGATTTTAACCACCGGCATATCCTCCGCCAGGGAAACGGCGAAGCAGCTCAGCGCCAGAACCAGCGCCAGCACGATCATCATGGTTTTCTTCATTTTCCTTTTCCTCCTTGTATACATTGTCTCTTTCCCAGAGAACTTATGCTACAGTATAAACCGTTCCCCCTTCCCTGACAACCGGAAAAACAAAAAGAAGACAAATTATAACCGCCGGGCAGAACGCCCGGCGGTCTTTTCCGTTCACTGTTTACAGTTCAATGATCACCTGTACGCAGCGGGAGATGAAGCCCACATCGTGAATGGATACGGTCTCCGCCTCGTATTCCCTGTCGTAGCTTTGCAGCAGGACTTCATGATCGTTCAGGATTTTCACCTTTCGAAGAAACCTGTGCTCCTTCCAGGTGACCAGCATGATCGCCCCATCCACGGGGCTTTGCGCCGGCACCGTCAGCAGCAGATCCCCCCGGCAGATCCGGAAGCCCCGCATGCTGTCGTCCGGAGAAAGATAGTAAAAAACCTTATCGGGATTGGCCCCGGCAATCCGGCCGTTCTCCACCGGCACCAGTTTATAGGACACGGGCTTCATGACCGCGTTCATGACCGGGACGCGCTTCATCACGCTCTGCAGGGCATCCAGCCAGACACTGCCGGCAATTCCTTCCTTTTCGTCGTCCTCCGTGGAGGCGACTTTTTCGGCCTCTTTTACCTTCGGGGCTGCCACCGCCTTTTTCAGCGCGGGCTGCACCTGCGCCAGATCCACGGTGGAAGCGATATCGTCCAGGGTGAACTCCGCCTCGTTCTGCTGACGGAGGCCGATGGTTTTCAGAATCCGCCTCGCCTGGTCATCCCCGATGATCCGGGTTCCGGCTTCCACGGCCATGATATAGCTTTCGCTGACGCCGCATTTTTTTGCCACCTGTTTGGGCGTCAGCCTCTGACGAACCCGCTCCGTGCGGATCAGATCACCTAATCTGCTCATCCCTTCAGACCCTGCTCCTGCCTCTCCATGTTTTCCACGACGATGTCATAGATCTCGCCCTTTGTCGCCGCGTATTCCAGCACCTGCCAGGGCTCGTTCGTATGAAAGTGAATCTTGATCAGCTCATCGTCCCCAACCGCCAGCAGGCAGTCGCCCTTGAAATGCTCCGTGATATAATCGTTGATTTCATCCTCGTCCAGATCGGTCCCCTCGATCAGCAGCTGCGTGTCAAACTTGTATTCCAACATAGATTTTCTCCTTCTTTTCGGCGCGGCTCCGCCTTTTCTCTCTTCTTTTTCTTTGTGCTCCCGCTGTTTCCCATGAACAACCAGGAGCGGAACAAATGTATCATTTCACGGGATAAAAGTCAATCCCAGAACACCCTTGCCTCGTATGGCTGAAGCTTGCCCGGCTGATGGGTGGGATAATTTGAGATCAGATCCGCTCCCTGCCTGGAAAGCGCGCAGGGAACCGTATGATCCGTCCAGTTCAGAAGGACCGTCAGGCGCCGGCCGTCCAGCTCCCGCGCAAAGGCGTATACACAGGGGTCCTCCTCCAGAAGCGGCACAAACGATCCGTAGACAACCA
>CADBTC010000402.1 GCA_902797445.1 uncultured Eubacteriales bacterium
CCCATCCTCTTCGGATATGTGGACTTTGACGAAAATTATCCCGCGGCGATTCAGGAGCTGGAACAGGCGGGCATCAATGACTACGTGGACGAAGTGAACCGCCAGCTGGAAGCGTTTATGGCCGAATAAAAACCGCTTCGGAAGCAGCCGCTTCCAGGCCCAAAGGGTAAAACACGGGCGCTTTCGCTCCCTCTCAGCAAGGGGGGCGGAAGCGCCCGTGTTTCTTTTTTGGGGGGAAAACAACCATCACGCTCGCCGTAATCATTCACAGCAGCCGCAATTTCCATCTATATGCAAAAATTGCTTGAATTATTGTAAAAATTGGTGTGGAATCTAGCAAAAAAGGGAGATGACATGAGCAAAGCCGCAGTATGGGATGCATTTCATCAGATGCCACCCGGGCGGGAATTTGAAGCCTACCATCACATCTCAGATACGGCGCAGACCATTGTGTATCATAGTCATCCCTATTATGAAATCTACTTTTCCCTTTCCGGTCATAACCGGGTCATGGTAGAAGGGGAGGAAGAGGAGCTGAAGAGACTCATTTACAGCTCTTCCACGGCGGCAAATCCCTTCTCCAAATCGCCGAGGATATCGTCGATGTGCTCTGTACCAATAGAAAGTCGGATGGTATTCGGCCGGATCCACTGATCCAGCAGCTTCTCCTCCGTAAGCTGGGAATGGGTCGTGGACGCGGGATGGATGATGAGGCTCTTCACGTCCGCCACGTTGGCCAGCAGCGAGAAGATCTCCAGATGATCGATGAACGCCCAGGCTTCTTTCTTTCCCCGATTATGGAATTTTCAGCCAGCTCAGATTCCAGTCATACAGCACCACCTTCCTATGTTCAGGAGAAGCGGTTCGACGACCTGAATCCTGTAAAGGGGGTCTTTTTTCGCCGACACGTTTTTCCAGAAGCGCAAGTGCATCAGCGCGTGCCTGCGGATCTTCAATCTTTCTAAAGGAAGCATAGTAATCCGGGCTCCAGTACCGGTCGGAAGCAAGGGCGGCAATCCGGTCCGCGTATCCCATATCGTTTGGTGACTGCCATTTTCCCTGCCGTACTTCCGCGTTAAAGCGGTTTACCTGGTTTTCTGCCACGACGCGATCGATATTCGCGAAATTCAGTCCAATCCAGGTGCTCAAAGCAATAGCTGTCAGCGCGGAGCAGACTTTTAGCTCTGGAATGGCGCTTTTCGCGATTGAGGCGGTCAAGACCAGCAGAATCATTCCGATACCCCATAGCGTGACGATCCGAAGGGTGGTCAATCCATAGGTTCCGATGTAGAGATACATCCTGAAAAAGGCAGAAATATCGATGATGACGGTCAGCATGGCAACCACAGCAGACAGGATTCTGACGGATTTGTCCTTTTTGTATAGGATCAGGGCGGGCATGATCAGGCACAGTGTCAGCAGCGCAACCAGTACCAGCTGAAAGAAGCCGCTGCGGGCATAAGCCGCATAACCGCCGCTCATCTGTACGCTTTCCTCCCCGGCAAAGAGGTATCGGATCTGCACATAGGAGAACACGCTGTATACTGCAGAGAGCGCTGCCAATACCATCCTGAATATGATATGGTTTTTACCCGGGACGTTCACCGGTGAAACGGCTGCTGGTGACTGGAACATGCTGGCCCTGTGGGAAAAAAGCAGCAGCCCCAGCAGAATGGTCAGCACCAGCCGGATCATAAAGGCCCCGTCGATTTGGCCAATCTGCCTGGCAGCGCTGTTCAGCATGCCGGCGAACATTTCATCAGCGCTGGAAAGGATGTCCAGCGCCAGCACAGCAGCAAAGGCAGCGATGATCAGGCCAATGATCGCCTGTTTTATTTTCTGCTGTCCTTCCTTCCCACGCTCCCGCAGGACGAGCACGCGAACAGGGAGCGCCCAGCATCTGAAAAGGCTGTCTAAATATCGGCGAAAGCCTTCCCATAATCCCTGCCCTGAAAGGGGCGAAAAGCGGTTATGCCCGGTCAATGTAAAAAGCGTCTGAGCGGATATCAGCAGGAGCACCGGCAGGTTCAGCCATTTCATGACATGATTATCGTATACTCCATAGACTGCACTTAGCAGCAGGGAAAGACCGAGCATAAAGAATCCCTCCCTGGAGCTTTTCAGCCCTTTCCGTGCTTTAACAAGGATCAGTACCGCAGCCGTCAGCACCCAATGGGAGATTGTCAGCCCGATGCCTGCCCCATGGTCGATGTCGTGTCCGAACCAGAACCAGGCGGCGGCGAGGAAAGAAAGCACCAGCAGTATGGAAATGTCCCGGGTGATTGGTTTCTTTTCCAGTGAAACGGCCTCTGATGCCGCTGTTGATGCCCCGCTTTTCTTTTCCGCAGCATCGGTTTCTGACACAGTGTGTTCAGCCTTGTTTTTCATGCGCAGCCTCCCTCTTGCCATAGCAAACACATAGATTTCAGATTCGCCTCTGATCATGGGCACACAAAACACAGGGGTTTTCCCCGGTCTTTGATTTGTTCCGTTGTTCCGTTTCTTTTGCGATCTGCTGCGGGATCAGCTGTCCGTTTTTCGGTATTCGAACAGGTCCCCCGGCTGGCAGTCCAGCGCCTCGCAGAGACGGGCCATGGTTGATACCTTGATGGCTTTCGCCTTGCCGGTTTTCAGTATGGACATGTTTGCCAGGGTGATGCCCACTCGATCCGCCAGCTCGGTCACGCTCATCTTGCGTCTGGCCAGCATCACGTCGATATTGAAAATGATTTCGCCCTTCATAGCAGGCCCTCCCTCATACCGTAAAGTCGCTCTGTTCCTGTAAGTCCGCTGCCTTCCGGACCAGGTGGGAGAGACAGGCGGCCGCAATGGAGGCTGCCATACCGATGGCACAGATGAGCAGGGAAAGCAGCATCATGGCGGGATGATTCATGTTGAGAAGGAAGAGCACTGCATTGCCCAGAAAGAAAAACAGAATATCCCCCGCAATCAACCAGGCAGAAAACTGCAGGAGCCTCGCGTTTTCCGCTGAGAAAGAGCGGTCATTCCCGATATTGGTCACAATTTTCCACCCCAGAATCAGAACCGTATAGCAGGGGATGCCAGTCAGCCATATGAAAACCATCCAGGGCCAATACCAGGCGGAGAATTGCGGATCTCCATCGGTCAGGAATGAGCCGATAGCCGGCAGAATGCCAAAGTAGACAATCAGCCCGCAGATTCCGATACTGATCATAACGGCCTTCAGCCAGAAGGAAAGCTTTTTCTGATCCATACCCAATACCTCCAAGTCGGTTTACGGGGATATACTACATCAAATATGATTATATGTCAATAATAATTTATTGTTTTGCGATAAATTTTGATTCGGAGCGGATCTCTGTTTTCTCCGCTTCTTTCCTCTGATGCTCTCCCGTTTCTCCGGAAATGATACCCGCCTGCAGCCTGAAAACGTGCAGCTGGCAATCAAACGATCTCCCTTACAGGTATTATTCCCATCATTATGCAAAAATTGCTTGAACCATTGTAAAAATTGGTATATAATCGAGCAAAAAGGGGGGATGATATGAGCAAAGCCGCAGTATGGGATCTCTTTCATCAGATGCCGCCCGGGCGGGAGTTTGAAGCATACCATCATATCTCAGACACCACGCAGGCCATTGTGTATCATAGTCATCCCTATTATGAAATCTACTTTTTCCTTTCCGGTCATAACCGGGTTGTCGTGGAAGGGCTGGATATGCAGCTTTCCAGAGGCGATGTCCTGATCTTCCCGCCGGGGGTCATGCATCGGAATATTCATCTGGACGCGGAGGTGCCCTATGAGCGTTTCTACCTGTATGTGACCCGGGCTTTCCTCGGCGCCATCAGCACCTCCGATTATGATATCCCCGGGACGCTGAAGGACATGACGCAGAACGAACATTTCTGCTTTCATATCGAGGAAGAGGAATTGGAGAGGCTGATTACGCTTGTGGATCAGATCATCGAACGATCCAACTGGACCGATCCCGCAAATAAGCTCATCACCCGTTTTCAGTTTGGCAGCCTGCTGATTGAGGCGCTGAATATGATGACCAGCCTGGAAGTTGTTCCCCAGGATGAATACAGCAAAGGAATGGGAGATCTGGTCCGATACATGAATCAGCATATCACAGAGCCCCTCTCCCTGGACGATCTGGCCCGCGCCTTTCATGTCAGCAAGTTCTACCTGCTGCGGGAATTCAAAAACTATAC
>CADBTC010000403.1 GCA_902797445.1 uncultured Eubacteriales bacterium
CCTTGATGGATGCCGCCAGCTCCGTCAGGTCGCCCAGGTCCTTCCGTGGGTTCTCCGGGTGATGCTCCAGCTGCTTAATCGGAATCATCACGATCTCGTTCATCACTTCGCACCTCCCCAGATCCCGCTGTACCCGGCGCCCTCCCAGGTGATCCACTGGTTCACCATCGGGAACACATAGTCCGGCTCCGTCCGCGCTTCCATTGGCATAAACGCCAGCCACGCCGCCAGGACGATCGCTATCAGGCCCATCACCAGGGCGAATATTGCTTTTTCCTTGTCTCTCGTGCTATAATTTCTCATAGGATTTTTTTCCTTTCTCTTCGGTCGCTGATCTCGCACATCAGCGGCTCTTTTTTTGTCTCTTGTCCAGTCGCTTATCCAGCCACCCGCTCAGGATCGCCATCTCTACGATTCCGGCCGCGTTCCCGATCAGATACGCGATCACCGCCGCCCAGAACGTGCTCACCCTTCTGCCCTCCCTTCTTCGCTTTCTGGTATTCCGTTTCCATCTCCGGCGTCCAGGCCTTCCGGCACGCTTCCAGCAAACCAGCCGCCATTTTCCCGTACGCGGGGGCCGTCATAGCCCTCGTGACGAAAATAACCATTTCGCTCATGTTCCAGTCCTTTCTCCAGCCTGCAGTCGTGATCGTCCCGGATGATGATCCCGTAAAACCGGCAGTATGTCATACCTCTTGCAAACCTGCGCCCCTCCGGGCATCTCCGGCACGTCACCTGGATCCTCCGCACTTGTGCGGCCTGTATGCGTATTCCGGTCCTCCCGGCACCCCGTAGCTTGCCTGTTCCTCGAAGTCAGCCTCCCGGCCGACAATTTTCCGGCCTGTCACATCCACAAACTTCTCATTTGCTGCTCCGTCAGGCATCACCAGCACGGCTTCCGCGTCCACCACGATCTTCCTGTATATTCCGCACTCAATGATTCCGATCAGCTTCCCGCACTTCCGGCAGGTCTTCACGGTCTCCTGCTTCTTCATGGCTTCCTTCGCCTCCTCATGGGCTGATTGTTGTATGTCACTGGCTCCGGTTGGTTCACCCGCCTGTCGAATATCTCTGTCCTTCCGTCCTCGAAGCTGATCCTGACGCGGTCCGGGTATATGCTTTCGGTCCGGTCGTAATATGCGGCCGGCTCCGGCAGCATCTTCGGCCTGCGCCTCCGCCTCCGTTCGCTCATCGGGTCACCTCCACCCGCGTGCCGTCCTCCAGCCGGATCTCCACCGGTTTTCCTTCCAGGTCCAGCACGGCGAATTCCGGGCAGCTGGTCGCCTTGCATGGCCCGCCCTTGATGTGGCAATGAAGCTTCCTGCATTTTGTGTTTTTCTTTTCGTCGCACTTGTACAGCGGATATTTCATCACTGCACCTCCGCCCACCAGCTGCACTCCGCCGGTGTCGCTCCGGCGCCCCGGTCGCCCGGGTCCCAGTATTTCAGCTCGTAGGTCTTCCCCTGGTAGATCGTCCTGGCGCCCACTTTCGTCCTGGCCCCGGCTGTCGTGTTTGGCCATTCCGGCACCCGCACGATCATCCAGCAGCAGACCAGCACGGCGATCAGCCCGATCACCAGCATCAGCGCTGCCGTGTACTTTTTCATAGATCTCCACTCCCTTCTTATTTCATGAACCGGCACTCCGCCGCGTTCCATATCGTTACTTTCAGGCCGCTCTTCCTGGCGCTTTTGATGCACTGAGCGGTCCCCTTGCTCTGCCCGTCCCAGAAAAACACGGCCTCGCCTTCGTGCTCCGCCACCAGGCGGACCATTTCGTCGTTCCGCTTCGGCCCAGCCGCACGGCCGTACAGTTTCCAGTTCGGCTTGATTTCGGTCCACAGCAGCCCGCGCTTTTTTGCATATTCCCGGGCCATCGTGTCCACCCCGCGCGCTCCGCCCTCCACGATCACGATCTCATCGAAAAAGGTGTATGGTGCGATGACGTCACCGATCACGCGCTCCAGCGTTCTCACGTCCTCGAAGTCGCGGCTTCCGGCGACCAGGAAAAACCTTTTCATGCGTTCCACTCCTCTTTTTTTGCATTTCTGCGAGTTTCAGGACAATAAAATATCAACTGCGTCGCTTTCGTTCATTTCGAGAACGCGTTTAAATACCATCATGTCCATTACGCTGAATTCCCCGCCGCCCCTCTGCATTTTGCGGAAATAGGTGGAAGGGTTCATCCCCAGTTCTCTCGCCATTCTCTCTGTCGTGATGTGCTTCTCTTCCATGCGTTCTTTTACGCGCTGCGTGTTCATATTCGATTCTCCTTTTTCCTCGCATTTCTGCACGTTCCTGCCGATACTATATCACTCGCATTTTTGCGTGTCAACCCCTTTTTTCGCATTTCTGATAATCTTTTTTTGTTTATCTATTGCATTTTTGCAACAGTTCATTATAATGAAACCGAAGGAGGATGTGGCTTATGATCGGTGACCGCATGAAAGAATCCCGGCTTAAACTCGGTTATTCTGCCGAACAAGTCGCTGAGCATCTCGGTATATCTCCGGCTACAATTTATCGTTACGAAAACGGCGATATATCTAAGCTCCCATCTAAATATATCAAACCTCTCGCTGATTATCTTTGTGTTACTCCCGCTTATCTTATGGGCTGGTCTGATTCCGGGCCTGCTGCCGAACCTGATGCACCGAAAACCATAGAGGCCCGCATTGTTTCCGGCGGCATGGACAAACTACCGAAGGAACAGCGCGAACAGATCCTGAACGTCGTCCGAGCGATGTTTGCCCAGCACCCGGAATTATTTGAGAAGGAAGGAAACGAAAATGACCCCGAATTATGAACTCGCGGCCACCTCCGCCCTCCGCACTCTCCTGTTCCATAATATCGCCACCGCACCCATTGTCCCGCTGCCGATCGTTAAGAACACCCCCGGCGTGCTTGCTATGCCGTTTGCAGATCTGGCGCACAATGCCGGCATAGATCGCGGCCAGCTGGTGCCCTTGTGTGGTGAAAACCAGGATGCCATGACGATCCACGTCGGCGGTGAAAAAGTCCAGTATGTTGTGGCTTATAATCAATATCTGCCTTTCGATGCGATCCGTCGCGGCCTTGCCCGCGAACTTGGTCACATCGTCCTGGGCCACGACGGCACTCGCCCGCTGGATGTCCGGATGGAGGAGGCAATGTGTTTTGCCCGCCATTTGCTTTTC